>NZ_JBEYFY010000003.1:299762-363159 GCF_040703595.1 Streptomyces sp. NPDC007084 | reverse complement strand
GGTTGATAGGCCAGATCTGGAAGGCGGGTAACCGCTGGAGGTGACTGGTACTAATAGGCCGAGGGCTTGTCCTCAGTTGCTCGCGTCCACTGTGTTGGTTCTGAAACCACGAACAACCGTCGTAGTCATGTGCCACGGCTCCGGTTGATTGTTTCATAGTGTTTCGGTGGTCATAGCGTGAGGGAAACGCCCGGTTACATTCCGAACCCGGAAGCTAAGCCTTACAGCGCCGATGGTACTGCAGGGGGGACCCTGTGGGAGAGTAGGACGCCGCCGAACTCATATTAGAGAGCTGGTCCCCGAACTTCGGTTCGGGGACCAGCTCTTTTTTGTTTTGCGTCACTTGCAGTTCACGTTGCGCGACCACGATCCCAGACATGGGTACTGCTGCAATGCTCAGGGCCGCGGGCGTCGGAACCGGTGACGAGGTCATCGTCCCGGCCTTCGGGAACGTCGAGGTCGCCGAGGCCGTGACCCAGGCCGGCGCCACCGTCGTCTTCGCCGACATAGACCCGGCGACGTACTGCCTCGCCCCGCGCGCGGTCGAAGCCGTCATAACACCCCGGTCCGCCGCGGTCGTCGTCGTGCACCGCTTCGGGCGCACCGCCGACCTGCCGGGCCTGCACGAACTAGGCCGACGGCACGGGCTGTTGGTGCTGGAACAGGGCGAGTCCGCGGCGCCGTACGACGAGATCGCGCAGCGCCGGGAGCGGGCCGCCTACCTCGACGGCCGGCTCAGGGGAGTGCGGACGCCCGACGGCGGCGACGGGCACACCTACCAGGAGTACGTCGTGCGCGTGCCCGGCAACGGGCGTCCGGACCGGGACGCCTTCGCGCGAGCCGTACGGGCCAGGGGAGTTGACTGCCGGGTGCCGGTCAAGACGCCGGTGCACCGCATGCCCGGGTTCCGCCGGGACGTCCACCTTCCCGAGACCGAGCGGGCCGCCGACGAGACCCTGTCGCTGCCCGTGGACGGGGCGTTGACCAAGCGGGAGATGCAGCGGATCGTCTCCGCGTGCAACGCGCTCGGCGGGCTCCTCCAGCCGGCTTTCTGAATTCCGCCCCGGTGGTTGGGACCACGGTTCTGTTCGGGGTATGATCTATTCCGTTGCCGCGAGGGAAACTTCGCAAAGCAGCAGGCCCCCCTAGCTCAGTCGGCAGAGCGTCTCCATGGTAAGGAGAAGGTCAACGGTTCGATTCCGTTGGGGGGCTCAGCAGAAAAGGCCTCCGCCCTTGTGGGCGGGGGCCTTTCGCATGTCCGGGGCCGGCCGGTGATCCGGCCGGCCCCAGCCGGATCAGTCGTTCTGGAGGCCCGGCACGCGCATCGCGAGGATCGCCATGTCGTCCGACGGGGCGTCCGAGGCGAAGCGTTCCACCGCGCGCATGATGCGGGCCGCGACGGCGCCCGCCGTCAGACCGGTGCACGTGGTGAGGACGTCCGCGAGACCGTCGTCCCCGAGCATGCGGGTGCCCTCCCGGCGCTCGGTGACCCCGTCCGTCACACAGAGCAGGACATCGCCCGGATCGAGGGTGACCGTCTCCTCGTACAGCTCCAGGTCTTCCATGACCCCGAGGAGCGGCTGGGGTTCGGCGGCGGGTTCGACCGTGCCGTCCTGGCGCAGGCGCAGCGGGAGCGGGTGGCCCGCGCAGACCACCTTCAGCAGGGCGCTGCCGTCCTCCTGCGGCCACAGCTCGCCGTACAGGAGGGTCAGGAAGCGGCTGCGGGCGCCCTCGTCGAGGATCGCGGAGTTCAGGCGCTCCAGGACGGCCGGGCCGCCGTAGCCCTCGCGGGCCAGCAGGCGCAGCGCGTGCCGGGCGAGGCCGGTGACCGCCGCCGCCTCCGGGCCCGTACCGCAGACGTCGCCGATGGCGAAGCCGTACGCGCCGTCGCGGATCGGGAAGAGGTCGTAGAAGTCGCCGCCGACTTCGTTGCCCTCGCCGGCCGCGCGGTAGATGACCTCGACCTCGACGTTCTCGATGGCGGGGAGTTCCGGGGGCAGCAGGCTGCGCTGGAGGGACTGGCTGATGGCCGTGCGCTCCGAGTACAGGCGGGCGTTGTCCAGGGCGAGGGCCGCCCGGCGGGAGAGGTCCTCGGCCAGTTCAAGGATCTCCTGGCGGAAGTGTTCGTCCGAGGGCTTGCCCAGGGTCAGCATGCCGATGACGCGGTTGCGGGCGACCAGCGGCAGGACGACGGTCTCGCCGCCGACCGCGGAGGCCGTGGCCAGCGTCGTGCCGATGCCGGAGTTCGCGGTGTCGGTCTCGCCGAGGCCCAGGCTGCGCATGGAGGTGCGCAGCGCGGCCTCGTGGGCCGCCGCGGCGGGCGCCGACCAGACGCGGGCGCCGGGGGTGGGCACCGGGTCCGGCGGGGAGATCTTGGACAGCAGCGCCTTGAGGCCGTCGATGCGTTCCTCGTCCTCGTGCAGGACGTACGAGAGGTACGGCTCGGAGGCCTGGTCGGCGATCGTGTAGACCGCGCACCAGGTGGCGAGGGTCGGGACGGTCATCTGGGCCATGAGGGCGAGGGTCTGGTCGCGGTCCAGGGTGCCGGCGAGCAGGTCGGAGGCCTCGACGAGGAACGACAGGGAGCCGCGGCGCAGCCGCTCCAGCTCGCCGAGGCGGGCCGACTCCACGGCGAGGGCGATGCGGTCGGCGGCGAACTGGAGGCGCAGGGCCTCCTCGTTGGAGTAGCGGCCCGGGGACTCGGCGGCGACGCCGAGCGAGCCGGTGAGACGGCCCTCGACCTTCAGCGGGACCGTGACCACCGAGCGCATGCCGGTGCCGCCGAGCAGCGGGACGGCGCCGGGGACAACTGTCAGGTCCTCGTGGACGGCGGGCATCCGGGCCGAGCCGTAACGTCCGGGGCCGGCCTCGACGGGGACGCGGGCGAAGCGCTGGCGGGCGGAGGGCAGGCCCGTCGAGGCGCGTACCTCCAACTCCGTCTCGTCGTCGGTGGCGAGGAGCAGGAAGGCGGAGTCGCCGTCGAGCATGTCGCGGGCGCGCTCCACCGTGCGCTGGAGAAGGCCGTCCAGGTCGTCCGGGGCGGGCGAGCCGATGAAGACCTCGAACGGGTCGGTGGTCTGGCCCTCGGCGGTGGTGCCCGAGTCGGCGGCGGCGAGCCGCAACGGCGTTTGCAGGACGGCCCGTTCGTGGTCGCGGACGAGGAGGCAGACCGTGGACGGTTCGCCGCTGGTGTCCCGGACCCGCAGATGCGAGGCGTAGACGGGGGTGACCCTGCCGTCGGCGCAGCGGATGCCGTAACTGCCCTCCCAGCGCGAGAGCTGGAGGGCCTCGACGATGCCGGTGCTGGTGCCCGGGGTGTGCGGCCAGGCGGCGAGGTCGGTGAGCTGTTTGCCGGTGACCTGGTCGGCCGCGTAGCCGAAGAGTTCCTCGGCGTCCTCGTTCCAGGCGTTGATGGCGCCCGTCCGGTCGATCTGGACGACCGCGACGCGGACCCGGCCGTCGGCGAGGGGGAGTAGATGGGCCGGCAGGGAGGGGCCGGCGGCGCGGGTGCCGACCGCGCGGTCGGGAAGGTCGAGCTGGAACCAGACCTGCTTCTGGGTGGGCGTGTACTCGACACCCCAGCGGCCGGCGAGGGCCGCGCACAGCTGGAGTCCGCGTCCGCCCTCGCGGTCGGGGCTGCCCATGTTGACGGCCGCCGCCTGGAGCGGGATCTCGCGTTCGGGGTAGTGGTCGGCCACCTCGATGCGTACGCCGTCGTCGCTGCGCAGACACAGAACGTCCGCCGAGGTGCCCGCGTGCACGACGGCGTTGGTGACCAGTTCGCTGGTCAGGACGACGGCGTCGTCCACGATGTCGGCGAAGCCCCAGCCCTGGAGGGTGTCGCGGACGAAGGAGCGGGCGGTCGCGACGGAGCGTCCCACCGGCTCGAAACTGGCGGCCGCGCGCGCGGTGATCACAGAACTCCTCGTCCGGTTGTCGGCGTGCCCGGCTTCCCGGCCGGCCCGCTCCTGGGTGGGAAGAGCGTGGTTCCCCGTCGGCCGGGGATCCTGAGGGGCTTCCCCAGGATGCAGTCCGGTGGTCATGGTGCGGCGCCCCTCCGATGCCTGCCCGCTCGTGCTCGTGCCACCGCCCAGGCCGGACGGGTCCGGCACGGTTGGACAGCCGCATGCAAGGTTACTTACCTTCGCCGCCCCTGCGGATGCCGGTCAGCACTGTTTCCGTCCGGAAGGGCCGGGAGTTTCCGCCCCCGCCGGTGTGTGGGGCCGCCTCCCGCCGGGGCAGGCTCCGGTTCGGCGGGGGTGGGGAGGGGGGCCCTGAGGGTGTGCGGACGATGTGCGAAGCTGCCGAACTGTTATGGCCTGGTTCCGCCGGGGTGAAACACTGGGCAGGCTCCATGGAGAAGGTCCGGGCAGGCCGAGAGCCTCCTCCGCACGCCGAGCAGCAGTACCCGAGTACGCCGAGCAGTAATGGTCGACCCTTGCGGGAGGGACACAGTGGAGTCTGGCGCAGCGACGCGGGGCGGTAGGACGCGCGCGAAAGGCGGACCGTCCCTGAACAGCGGGCGCTCACCCAAGGGCGGCACCACCGAGGTGGACACGGCGGCCCTGAACCGCATGCTGGCCGCCCTGGTGTCGATGCGGGACGGGAACTTCCGCAAGCGGCTCACCGTCTCCGGCGACGGGGTGATGTCCGAGATCGCGGCGGTCTTCAACGAGGTCGCCGACCGCAATCTGCATCTGACCGGCGAGCTGTCGCGGGTGCGGCGGGTGGTGGGCCGTGAGGGAAAGCTCACGGAGCGGCTGGAGACGGGGGTCTGCGAGGGCTCCTGGGCGGCGGCGATCGACGCGTCGAACGCGCTGGTCGACGATCTCGTACGGCCCGTGTCCGAGGTCGGCCGGGTGCTGTCGGCGGTCGCGGAGGGTGATCTGTCGCCGCGGATGGATCTGCGCGCCCAGGCGGCGGACGGGAACGGGCATCCGCTGCGCGGGGAGTTCCTGAAGGTCGGGCGGACGGTCAACAACCTGGTCGACCAGTTGTCGACGTTCACCGACGAGGTCACCCGGGTGGCCAGCGAGGTCGGTACCGAGGGCAAGCTCGGCGGGCAGGCCCGGGTGCGGGGGATGTCGGGCTCCTGGAAGGACCTGACGGACTCCGTCAACACGATGGCGTACCGGCTGACGGCCCAGGTGCGGGACATCGCCCTGGTGACCACGGCGGTCGCCAAGGGTGACCTGTCGCGCAAGGTCACGGTGCACGTGGCCGGCGAGATGCTG
This sequence comes from Streptomyces sp. NPDC007084, assembly GCF_040703595.1. Taxonomy (NCBI): domain Bacteria; kingdom Bacillati; phylum Actinomycetota; class Actinomycetes; order Kitasatosporales; family Streptomycetaceae; genus Streptomyces; species Streptomyces sp. NPDC007084. Next base: position 357,925 of record NZ_JBEYFY010000003.1, on the reverse strand, counting down.
GAGCTGAAGAACACCGTCAACACGATGGTCGACCAGCTCTCGTCGTTCTCCTCCGAGGTGACCCGCGTCGCGCGTGAGGTGGGCACCGAGGGCGAGCTGGGCGGTCAGGCGCAGGTGCCCGGTGTGGCCGGTGTGTGGAAGGACCTCACCGACTCGGTGAACCTGATGGCCGGGAACCTGACGGCGCAGGTGCGCGGGATCGCGCAGGTGACGACGGCGGTCGCGAGCGGTGACCTGTCGCAGAAGGTGACGGTCTCCGCACGCGGAGAGGTCGCGCAGCTCGCCGAGACGATCAACCAGATGACCGAGACGCTGCGGACGTTCGCCGACGAGGTCACCCGGGTCGCCAACGAGGTCGGCGCCGGGGGACAGCTCGGCGGCCAGGCGAACGTGCCGGGCGCGGCGGGGACGTGGAAGGACCTGACCGACTCGGTCAACACGGTCTTCCGGAACCTGACGACGCAGGTGCGCGACATCGCCGCGGTGACCACGGCGGTGGCCAACGGCGATCTGTCGCAGAAGGTCACCGTGGACGTGGCCGGCGAGATGCTGGAGCTGAAGAACACCGTCAACACGATGGTCGACCAGTTGTCGTCGTTCGGTGTCGAGGTGACCCGGGTGGCGCGCGAGGTCGGCGTCGAGGGCGAGCTGGGCGGCCAGGCGCAGGTGCCGGGCGTGGCGGGCACCTGGAAGGACCTGACGGACTCGGTCAACACGGCCTTCCAGAACCTGACCGGCCAGGTGCGCAACATCGCGCAGGTGACCACGGCGGTCGCGAACGGTGACCTGTCGCAGAAGGTCACCGTGGACGTGTCCGGCGAGATGCTCCAGCTCAAGAACACCGTGAACACGATGGTCGACCAGCTGTCGAGCTTCGCGGACCAGGTGACGCGGATGGCCCGGGACGTGGGCACCGAGGGCCGGCTCGGCGGCCAGGCCCGCGTCGACGGCGTGTCCGGTACGTGGAAGGAACTCACCGACTCCGTCAACTTCATGGCGGGCAACCTGACCTCGCAGGTGCGGCAGATCGCGCAGGTGACCACGGCGGTGGCCCGGGGTGACCTGTCGCAGAAGATCGACGTGGACGCGCGCGGCGAGATCCTGGAGCTGAAGAACACCATCAACACGATGGTCGACCAGCTCTCCGCGTTCGCCGACCAGGTGACCCGGGTGGCCCGCGAGGTGGGCACCGAGGGCCGGCTCGGCGGTCAGGCGCAGGTGCCCGGCGTGGCCGGTGTGTGGCGCGACCTGACCGACTCGGTGAACGGCATGGCCGGCAACCTCACCGCCCAGGTGCGCAACATCGCCCAGGTGGCGACGGCGGTGGCCCGGGGTGACCTGTCGCAGAAGATCGACGTGGACGCGCGCGGCGAGATCCTGGAGCTGAAGAACACCCTCAACACGATGGTCGACCAGCTCTCGAACTTCGCCGAGCAGGTGACGCGGGTGGCCCGCGAGGTGGGCACGGAGGGCATGCTCGGCGGGCAGGCCGAGGTGCAGGGGGTCTCCGGCACCTGGAAGGACCTCACCCAGTCGGTGAACTTCATGGCCAACAACCTGACCATCCAGGTGCGCAACATCGCCGAGGTCACCACGGCGGTCGCCAAGGGCGACCTGTCCAAGAAGATCACCGTCGACGCCAAGGGCGAGATCCTGGAACTGGTCACCACCGTCAACACGATGGTCGACCAGCTCTCGAACTTCGCCGAGCAGGTGACCCGGGTGGCCCGCGAGGTGGGCACCGACGGCAACCTGGGCGGCCAGGCGCGGGTGCCGGGGGTCACCGGCATCTGGAAGGACCTGAGCGACAACGTCAACGTGATGGCCAACAACCTGACCAACCAGGTGCGCAACATCTCCCAGGTGGCGACGGCGGTGGCCAACGGCGACCTCACCAAGAAGGTCACGGTCGAGGCGAGCGGTGAGGTCGCGCAGCTCGCCGACACCGTCAACACCATGGTGAAGACGCTGAGTTCGTTCGCCGACCAGGTGACCCGGGTGGCCCGCGAGGTGGGCACCGACGGCATCCTCGGCGGCCAGGCGCGCGTCCCGGGCGTGTCCGGCACCTGGAAGGACCTCACCGAGTCGGTGAACGGGATGGCGTCCAACCTGACCGGCCAGGTGCGCAACATCGCGATGGTCACGACCGCCATCGCCAAGGGCGACCTGACCAAGAAGATCGACATCGACGCGCGCGGCGAGATCCTGGAGCTGAAGACCACCATCAACACGATGGTCGACCAGCTCTCGTCCTTCGCCGAGGAGGTCACCCGGGTGGCCCGCGAGGTGGGCACCGAGGGGCAGTTGGGCGGCCAGGCACGCGTGCGTGACGTGGACGGGACCTGGCGCGACCTCACCGAGTCGGTGAACGAGATGGCCGGGAACCTGACCCGGCAGGTGCGTGCCATCGCGCGCGTGGCGACCGCGGTGACCCGCGGTGACCTGAACCTGAAGATCGACGTGGACGCGTCCGGCGAGATCCAGGAACTCCAGGACTACATCAACAAGATGATCGCCAACCTGCGCGACACCACGATCGCCAACAAGGAACAGGACTGGCTGAAGGGCAACCTCGCCCGTATCTCCGCCCTTATGCAGGGCCGCCGCGACCTCGACGACGTGGCCTCCCTGATCATGAGCGAGCTGACGCCGGTCGTCTCCGCGCAGCACGGCGCGTTCTTCCTGTCCATGCCGCTGGTCGACGGCAACGAGGCGGGCGCCGAGGACGAGGAGGCCTACGAGCTGCGCATGCTCGGGTCGTACGGCTACTCGATGGGCTCCATGCCGACGTCGTTCAGGCCCGGCGAGGCGCTGATCGGGACGGCCGCCCAGGAGAAGCGCACGATCCTGGTGGAGAACGCGCCGAGCGGCTACCTGAAGATCTCCTCCGGGCTCGGTGAGGCGCCTCCGGCGCAGGTCATCGTGTTGCCGGTGCTCTTCGAGGGGACCGTGCTCGGGGTCATCGAGCTGGCGTCGTTCACGCCGTTCACACAGATCCAGAAGGACTTCCTGAACCAGATCGCCGAGATGATCGCCACCAGCGTCAACACCATCTCGGTGAACACCAAGACGGAGGTGCTGCTGCGGCAGTCGCAGGAGCTGACCGAGCAACTGCGGGAGCGCTCCGCTGAGTTGGAGAACCGGCAGAAGGCGCTCCAGGACTCCAACATGGAGCTGGAGGAGAAGGCCGAGCTGCTGGCCCAGCAGAACCGTGACATCGAGGTGAAGAACACCGAGATCGAGGAGGCCCGCCAGGTCCTGGAGGAGCGCGCCGAGCAACTCGCCGTCTCCATGCGCTACAAGAGCGAGTTCCTGGCGAACATGTCGCACGAGCTGCGGACGCCGCTCAACTCGCTGCTGATCCTCGCCAAGCTGCTCGCCGACAACGCGGACACGAACCTGACGCCCAAGCAGGTCGAGTTCGCCGAGACGATCCACGGCGCGGGCTCGGACCTGCTCCAGCTCATCAACGACATCCTCGACCTGTCGAAGGTGGAGGCGGGCAAGATGGACGTGTCGCCGACCCGGATCGCGCTCGTCCAGCTCGTCGACTACGTGGAGGCCACCTTCCGCCCGCTGACGGCGGAGAAGGGCCTCGACTTCTCGGTGCGGGTCTCGCCGGAGTTGCCCGCCACCCTGCACACGGACGAGCAGCGGCTCCTCCAGGTGCTGCGCAACCTGCTCTCCAACGCGGTGAAGTTCACCGACTCCGGGGCGGTCGAGCTGGTGATCCGGCCGGCCGGCGCCGATGTGCCGGTGGCCATCAGGGAACAGCTCCTGGAGGCGGGTTCGCTGCGGGACGCGGACGGCGACCTGATCGCGTTCTCGGTGACCGACACCGGTATCGGGATCGCCGCGAGCAAGATGCGGGTGATCTTCGAGGCGTTCAAGCAGGCCGACGGCACCACGAGCCGCAAGTACGGCGGCACGGGCCTCGGGCTGTCCATCTCGCGGGAGATCGCGCGGCTGCTGGGCGGCGAGATCCACGCGCAGAGCGAGCCGGGACGCGGCTCCACCTTCACGCTGTACCTGCCGCTGCACCCGAGCGAACTGCCGCCGCAGGGCTACGGGCAACTGGCCCCGGCGCTGGAGGCGGGCGAGCTGCTCGCCTCCGAGGCCGAGCTGGCCGCGTCGGGCGTCGAGATGACGGCCGAGGTGAAGTCGTACCAGGACACCCAGAACGGGCCCGCCGCCCTGTTCAGGAGGCGCCGCAGGACGCTTCCGGCGGCCGAGGAGCGCACCGCCGCTCCCGGGCAGCCGGAGAGCGATGCGGGAGCCTCTCAGGAGCAGTGGGCGGCCCCTGAGGCGGGACCGGAGCCGCGCCGGGGCATCCGCTTCGAGGGCGAGAAGGTCCTGATCGTCGACGACGACATCCGCAACGTGTTCGCGCTGACGAGCGTCCTGGAGCAGCACGGCCTGTCGGTGCTGTACGCGGAGAACGGCCGCGAGGGCATCGAGGTCCTGGAGCAGCACGACGACGTGACGGTCGTTCTGATGGACATCATGATGCCCGAGATGGACGGTTACGCGACGACCACGGCGATCCGCAGGATGCCGCAGTTCGCGGGCCTGCCGATCATCGCGCTGACCGCGAAGGCGATGAAGGGCGACCGGGAGAAGGCGATCGAGTCGGGCGCCTCGGACTACGTGACCAAGCCGGTCGACCCCGATCACCTGCTCTCCGTGATGGAGCAGTGGATGCGGGAGGGGTGACATGGCCGACACCGGGCGGCGGCGCGGGCCGCCGCCCGGTGACGCGGCGTCGACGCGGGTGTGACCGTACGGGGTGGTCCCGGCGGCGGCCCGACCTCGTACGACGGCGGGGGCGAGCGAGTGGGCCCGGGGCCGTGTAGAACCCCGGGATACGGGGAACCTTCTGGTCTCCCGCCGCGTTTCCGCTACGTGCACAGTGACATCACGGTGACAGGGTGTGGCGACAGGCGGGGTGCGGCTACCATGACCGGCACAAGGACGGACGGCGTAAGGGAGTCGTCCTCTGGGGCGGCGCCGGGCGCGACCCCAAGTCCTGTGGACAGGGGAGGCCCCATGCCGGGGCGAGGAGGGCGGGCCATGGTGCAGAAGGCCAAGATCCTCCTGGTCGATGACCGGCCGGAGAATCTGCTGGCGCTGGAGGCGATCCTCTCCGCGCTCGATCAGACACTGGTGCGGGCATCGTCCGGGGAGGAAGCGCTCAAAGCGCTGCTCACGGACGACTTCGCGGTCATTCTGCTGGACGTCCAGATGCCGGGCATGGACGGTTTCGAGACCGCCGCGCACATCAAGCGGCGGGAGCGGACCCGGGACATCCCGATCATCTTCCTGACGGCCATCAACCACGGCCCCCACCACACCTTCCGCGGGTACGCGGCCGGCGCGGTGGACTACATCTCGAAGCCGTTCGACCCGTGGGTGCTGCGCGCCAAGGTCTCGGTGTTCGTCGAGCTGTACATGAAGAACTGCCAGCTGAGGGAGCAGGCGGCCCTGCTGCGGCTCCAGTTGGAGGGCGGCGGAGGGAAGGCGGCGCTCGGCGACGCCAAGGAGCCCGCCGGTCTGCTCGCCGAACTCTCCGCGCGGCTCGCGGCCGTCGAGGAGCAGGCCGAGGCGCTGTCCAAGCAACTGGACGACGATTCGGCGGACGCGGCGGCGGTGGCGACGGCGGCCCATCTGGAGCGCAAACTCACCGGACTGCGCAGAGCGCTTGACGCCCTGGAGCCGGGCACCGGAAGCGCGCCCTCACTGCCCTCGCAGAGCTGACCCCACGCCGGGCGCGGAAACGTTGTCGGAGCTGTCGTGTCCCGCCGGGAAACCGTATGAGGACGCGTCAGTTCCGCTCCTCGCAAGGGCGACACGAACGGGTGAAGCGGTAGGCACACGTGTCCGCCGTCGTCTCCACCGGTAACCTCACACACATGGCCTCACGTCAGTCCGCAGCCAAGAAGCCGCCCGCGAAGAAGGCGGCCGCTCCGACGAAGGCTCCGGCGAAGAAGGCCCCCGCGAAAAAGCCGGCCGCCAGGAAGGCGCCCGCCAAGCGGCCCGTGGCCAAGAGGCCCGCTCCCGCGCCGGTGCCCAGCCCCACCGCGGGCGTGTACCGGCTGGTGCGCGCCGTGTGGCTGGGCATCGCCCATGCCGTCGGAGCGACCTTCCGGGGCATAGGACGGGGCGCCCGGGGTCTCGACCCCGCTCACCGCAAGGACGGCGTCGCGCTCCTGCTGCTCGGCATCGCGCTGATCGTCGCGGCGGGAACCTGGTCCAACCTGCGCGGCCCGGTCGGCGACCTCGTCGAGATGCTCGTCACCGGTGCCTTCGGGCGCCTCGACCTGCTCGTGCCGATACTGCTCGGCGTCATCGCGGCCCGGCTCATCCGCCACCCCGAACAGCCCGAGGCCAACGGCCGCATCGTCATCGGCCTGTCCGCGCTCGCCATCGGCGTGCTCGGCCAGGTCCACATCGCCTGCGGCTCGCCCGCGCGCAGCGACGGCATGCAGGCGATAAGGGACGCCGGCGGACTCATCGGCTGGGGTGCCTCCACCCCGCTGACGTACACCATGGGCGACGTCCTCGCCGTGCCGCTCCTCGTACTGCTCACGATCTTCGGGCTGCTCGTCGTCACGGCCACCCCGGTCAACGCGATCCCGCAGCGGCTGCGGCTGCTCGGCCAGAAACTCGGCGTCGTCCAGGCCGACTTCGACGAGGACGCGTTCGGCGAGGACGACGAGCGCTACGACGAGCAGTGGCGCGAGTCGGTCTCCCCGCGCCCCCGCAGACGCCCGCAGGCCCCCGGCGAGTACGACCCGGACAGCGCCGAGCAGGACGCGCTCACCAAGCGCCGGAGCCGCCCTCGGCGCTCCGGTACGCGCCAGCCCGACCCGAACCGGCCGATGGACGCGGTGGACGTCGCCGCCGCCGCTGCCGCCGCGCTGGACGGCGCCGTGCTGCACGGGATGCCGCCCTCGCCGCTGGTCGCCGACCTGACGCAGGGCGTCAGTGTGGAGCGCGACGGCTACGAGGAGACCACCCCGGTCCCGGCCGCCCGCACGAAGGGCCCGGTGCCGGGCGCCAAGCGGCCCAAGCAGCAGCCGCTGCCCTCCGAGGGGGTCGTGCCCGACCTCACCAAGGCCGCGCCCGAGGCGCCCCGCGAGCTGCCCCCGCGCGCGGAGCAGCTCCAGCTCTCCGGCGACATCACCTACGCGCTGCCCTCGCTCGACCTCCTGGAGCGCGGCGGCCCCGGCAAGACGCGCAGCGCCGCCAACGACGCCGTGGTCGCCTCCCTGCAGAACGTCTTCCGGGAGTTCAAGGTCGACGCCGCCGTCACCGGCTTCACCCGCGGTCCGACGGTCACCCGCTACGAGGTCGAGCTGGGCCCCGCCGTGAAGGTCGAGCGGATCACCGCGCTCACCAAGAACATCGCGTACGCGGTCGCCAGCCCCGACGTGCGGATCATCAGCCCGATCCCCGGCAAGTCCGCGGTCGGCATCGAGATCCCCAACACCGACCGCGAGATGGTCAACCTCGGTGACGTGCTGCGCCTCGCGGACGCGGCCGAGGACGACCACCCGATGCTGGTCGCGCTCGGCAAGGACGTCGAGGGCGGCTATGTGATGGCCAACCTCGCGAAGATGCCGCACGTCCTGGTCGCCGGTGCCACCGGCTCCGGAAAGTCCTCCTGCATCAACTGCCTGATCACCTCGGTCATGGTCCGCGCGACGCCCGAGGACGTCCGGATGGTCCTGGTCGACCCCAAGCGCGTCGAGCTGACCGCCTACGAGGGCATCCCGCACCTGATCACGCCGATCATCACCAACCCGAAGCGGGCCGCCGAGGCGCTCCAGTGGGTCGTCCGCGAGATGGACCTGCGCTACGACGACCTCGCCGCGTTCGGCTACCGGCACATCGACGACTTCAACGAAGCCATCCGCAACGGCAAGGTCAAGCTGCCCGAGGGCAGCGAGCGCGAGCTGACCCCGTACCCGTACCTCCTGGTGATCGTCGACGAGCTGGCCGACCTGATGATGGTCGCCCCGCGTGACGTCGAGGACGCGATCGTGCGCATCACGCAGCTCGCCCGCGCGGCCGGCATCCACCTGGTGCTCGCCACCCAGCGCCCCTCGGTGGACGTCGTCACCGGCCTGATCAAGGCGAACGTGCCCTCCCGGCTCGCCTTCGCCACCTCCTCGCTCGCCGACTCGCGGGTCATCCTCGACCAGCCCGGCGCCGAGAAGCTGATCGGCAAGGGCGACGGGCTCTTCCTGCCGATGGGCGCCAACAAGCCCACCCGTATGCAGGGCGCGTTCGTCACCGAGGACGAGGTCGCCGCGGTCGTGCAGCACTGCAAGGACCAGATGGCGCCCGTCTTCCGGGACGACGTCACCGTGGGCACCAAGCAGAAGAAGGAGATCGACGAGGACATCGGCGACGACCTCGACCTGCTGTGCGCGGCGGCCGAACTGGTCGTCACCTCGCAGTTCGGGTCCACCTCGATGCTCCAGCGCAAGCTGCGCGTCGGCTTCGCCAAGGCGGGCCGGCTGATGGACCTGATGGAGTCGCGCGGCATCGTCGGGCCGAGCGAGGGCTCCAAGGCCCGCGACGTGCTCGTGAAGGCGGACGAGCTGGACGGAGTGTTGGCCGTGATTCGCGGGGAAGCAGAAGCATAGGCAGCACAGCAGGACCTCAGCAGGCGCTCACTCGGCGCTTCGGCGGAGGAAGACGGGACGGCCGGTCGCGGCACGGCGGGACGCCGGTGACCGGGCGGCCCGCCGCGCGGGTGGCGGAACGACACGTTCAGCCCCAGGCTGATATTCGAACGTGACTCACCCGTAAGGGATCGGCGAGCAACCGTTTCCCTTCGTCGCACGTCAAGTTGAGCGAAGGGACGCGAACTGTCCCGGCGTCAGGATGACCGGCCATTCTGATGGCGTACAAAGTCCCACCGCCCGGTTGCCCCACCCTTTCGTACCCCCCCTAGACTGAACCTCCAGCACAGGTGGCTACACGCTCGAAAGGCGCCCCCGTGTCCATCGGCAACTCCCCTGACGGCAACACCCCCGAAGACGAGCGTCCGTTCGAAGACGACCGCGCGGTCGAGCGGGTCTCCGTCGGCCGTGCCCTCCAGCAGGCACGCGTCGACGCCGGCCTGACCGTCGACGACGTCAGCAACGCCACCCGCGTCCGCATCACGATCATCCACGCCATCGAACAGGACGACTTCACCCCGTGCGGCGGCGACGTCTACGCCCGCGGGCACATCCGGACGCTGGCTCGCGCCGTCCAGCTCGATCCGGCCCCCCTCCTCGCCCAGTACGACGCCGACCACGGCGGACGTCCCGCGCCGACGCCCGCCGCGCCGCTGTTCGAGGCCGAACGCATCCGCCCCGAGCGGCGCGGACCGAACTGGACGGCCGCCATGGTCGCCGCGATCGTCGCGGTGATCGGTTTCGTCGGGTTCACCGTCGTCAAGGGCGGCGACAGCGGCGACGACTCCAAGACCCAGGTCGCCGAGGGCTCGACCCCCACCGCCGGCAAGGCCGCCAAGCCCAGCGCGGACGCCAGCAAGCCCGCCGACCCCAAGCCCGAGCCCTCCGACAGCGCCATCGCGGCCGCTCCGCAGGACAAGGTGACCGTGCGGGTCAGCGCCCCGGACGGGCGGAGCTGGATCTCCGCCAAGGACCACAACGGACGGATGCTCTTCGACGGCCTGCTGAACAAGGGCGAGTCGAAGACCTTCCAGGACAGCTCCAAGATCAACCTGATCCTCGGTGACGCCGGAGCCATCCAGCTCTACGTCAACGGCAAGAAGATCGAGGACGACTTCCGGCCCGGCGCGGTCGAGCGCCTGACCTACACCAAGGGCGACCCGCAGGTCGGCTGACGGGGCCCGACGCGGGCAGACACCAGCAGTCCACGGGGTTGGCCGGTCTCGGCCAACCCCGTCGACGTGGGGTGTCGGCGGGACAAAGTAGTCTTGAGCCCATGCCTGAACGCCGTACCGTCGCACTCGTCACCCTTGGCTGCGCCCGTAACGAGGTGGACTCGGAGGAGCTCGCAGGCCGCTTGGAGGCGGACGGCTGGCACCTCGTGGAGGACGCCGAGCAAGCGGACGTCGCCGTCGTCAACACCTGCGGCTTCGTCGAAGCCGCCAAGAAGGACTCCGTCGACGCCCTGCTCGAAGCCAACGACCTCAAGGGCCACGGCAGAACCCAGGCCGTCGTGGCGGTGGGCTGCATGGCCGAGCGGTACGGCAAGGAACTCGCCGAAGCCCTCCCCGAGGCCGACGGCGTGCTCGGATTCGACGACTACGCCGACATCTCCGACCGCCTCCAGACCATCCTGAACGGCGGCATCCACGCCTCCCACACCCCGCGCGACCGGCGCAAGCTGCTGCCGATCAGCCCGGCCGAGCGGCAGACCGCCGGCGAGGAAGTGGCCCTTCCCGGCCACGGCGCCCCCACCGACCTCCCGGAAGGCGTCGCCCCGGTCTCCGGCCCGCGCGCGCCCCTGCGCCGCCGGCTGGACGGCTCGCCGGTCGCCTCGGTGAAGCTCGCCTCCGGCTGCGACCGCCGCTGCACCTTCTGCGCCATCCCGTCCTTCCGCGGCTCCTTCATCTCGCGCCGCCCCAGCGACGTCCTGAACGAGGCGCGCTGGCTGGCCGAGCAGGGCGTGAAGGAGATCATGCTGGTCTCAGAGAACAACACCTCCTACGGCAAGGACCTCGGTGACATCCGTCTCCTGGAGACGATGCTGCCCGAGCTGGCCGAGATCGACGGGATCGAGCGGGTGCGGGTCAGCTACCTCCAGCCCGCCGAGATGCGCCCCGGCCTGATCGACGTCCTCACCTCGACGGAGAACGTCGCGCCCTACTTCGACCTCTCCTTCCAGCACTCCGCGCCCGACGTGCTGCGCTCCATGCGCCGCTTCGGCGACACCGACCGCTTTCTCGAACTGCTCGACACCATCCGCGCCAAGGCCCCGCAGGCCGGCGTGCGCTCGAACTTCATCGTCGGCTTCCCCGGCGAGAGCGAGGCCGACCTCGCCGAGCTGGAGCGTTTCCTCACCGGCGCCCGCCTCGACGCGATCGGCGTCTTCGGCTACTCCGACGAGGACGGCACGGAGGCGGCCACCTTCGAGAACAAGCTGGACGAGGACGTCGTCGCCGAGCGCCTCGCGCGGGTCTCCCGGCTCGCCGAGGAACTCGTCGCCCAGCGCGCCGAGGAGCGCGTCGGGGAGACCCTGCGCGTCCTGGTCGAGTCGGTCGACGACGAGGACGGCGCGTACGGCCGCGCGGCGCACCAGGCGCCCGAGACGGACGGCCAGGTGCTGTTCACGAGCGGCGAGGGACTGACCGTCGGCCGTATCGTCGAGGCCAAGGTGGTCGGCACGGAAGGTGTCGACCTGGTGGCCGAGCCGCTGATCGGCGCGCTCGCGTGTACGGAGACCGAGGAGGCGGCCAGATGACCGGAGTCCCGGCATCCGCGGCGGGCGGCTCCCCCAGCGCCAAAGGCGCGACGAGCGCCCCCGACGCGTCCGGTGCTCCGGGCGACGGCAAGCCGGTGCGGGGCGGGAAGATCACCGCCGCGGCCGTCGACCAGGCCAGCCTCTGGAACATCGCCAACATTCTGACCATGATCCGGCTCGTCCTCGTGCCCGGATTCGTGGCGCTGATGCTGGCCGACGGCGGCTACGACCCCGCCATGCGCGCCTGGGCGTGGGCGGCGTTCGCCGTCGCCATGATCACCGACATCTTCGACGGCCATCTGGCCCGCACCTACAACCTCGTCACCGACTTCGGGAAGATCGCCGACCCCATCGCCGACAAGGCGATCATGGGCGCCGCGCTCGTCTGCCTGTCCGGCCTCGGCGACCTGCCCTGGTGGGTCACCGTCGTCATCCTCGGCCGCGAGCTGGGCGTCACCCTGCTGCGCTTCGTCGTGATCCGCTACGGGGTCATCCCGGCCAGCCGCGGCGGCAAGCTGAAGACGCTGGCCCAGGGCACGGCGGTCGGGATGTACATCCTGGCGCTGACGGGCGGCCTGGCCACGCTGCGGTTCTGGGTCATGGCCGTGGCGGTCGTCCTGACCGTGGTCACCGGCCTCGACTACGTGAGACAGGCCGTCGTGCTGCGCCGGCAGGGCATCGCCGCGCGCCGGGCCGCCGCCGAGGAAGCCGCCGCCGAGGAGGCCGCGCGGTGACGTCCACGGCCGCCGAAGTGGTGCGACTGCTCACGGGCAGGGGCGAGACGCTCGCCGTCGCCGAGTCGCTCACCGGTGGCCTGGTGGCCGCCGAGGTGACGGCGGTGCCGGGCGCCTCGAAGGCGTTCCGGGGCTCCGTGACCGCGTACGCCACCCAGCTCAAGCACGAGCTGCTGGGGGTCGACGCCACTCTGCTGGCGCAGCGCGGGGCGGTCGATCCGCAGGTCGCGGCCCAGATGGCGGCCGGCGTGCGCCGGGCGCTCGGCGCGGACTGGGGGATCGCGACCACGGGCGTCGCCGGCCCGGACCCCCAGGACGGACAGCCGGTCGGCACGGTCTACGTGGCCGTCGCGGGCCCCTCCGAGGCGACTTCTCCTCCCGTCGACGGGAAAGTGGCGCCCCTGCGGCTGAACGGTGACCGGGCGGAAATCCGCAGGGAGAGCGTACGCAGCGTGCTCGCCCTGCTCCTGACGGAGCTGGTGGGCGCGCAGACCGGGAACGAGCGGTCCCAGGAATGAACGAGCGGACACAGGAGTACGGAGCGGAACGCGGTCGCTGACCGGTTCCGTGACCACGGGGACGTCTGAGCAGCGAGTCCGCCGGCAGGGCCCTCTCTCTTGCGGGAGCCGTGGTGGAGCGGGCTACACCACGGTTCGACCAGCAGGCACTGTCGTCGCGGCACCGGACCGCTTGCCAGGATGGATCACGTAAGGCACGGCCCGCCCACCACCTCACGGAGTCCGCCATGAAGCCCCTGCTCTGGCTGCTGCTCGTCGTCGCCCTCATCGTCAACGTCTTCGCCGGCCTCCTCGGGGACGGCATGACCCAGGCCGCCGTCTCGGTCCCGGCCGGTGTGGTCTTCCTCGGCTCGGCGGCCGGCCTGTGGCTGCTGCGCGACAAGCGGAAGGCCGCCTGACAGCCGGGCCGGTACTAGCCTGATGACCATGGACGGCGGCACCCGCGCGGACATGGACGCGGCGATGGGGCGGGCCTGGCGTGCGACCCGGCATCTGCTGGTCGGTGCCGGGCTCAGCCTCGCCTGTTATCTGGTGTTCGCACTGCTGCTGGTCGGCCTCGTCGGCACCCTCCTCGTCATCGGCGCGGGGCTGCTGCCCGAGACCGTGCAGACCGTACGGAGCTTCGCGTCCTTCGAGCGGCGCCGGGTGGGGGCCCGTACGGGCGAGGGCGTGCCGGAGGCGTATCCGCCGCTCACCGGACCGCTCGCCGAGCGGCTGCGCCATGCGACCACGGACCCCGCGACCTACCGCGACCTGCGCTGGGTCCTCGCCCAGCTCCTCTACGGCTTGACCCTCTGCTGCCTCGCCGCGCTCCTGTGGCTGCCCGCGGTCATCGTCGACGGGATCTGGTGCGGAGTGCTCGGACGCCGTCCCGTCCTCCTGCCCGTCTTCGACGCCATCGCCGATCTGTCCTGCTCCTGGTCGCGCGGACTGCTCAAGCCCCCGCCCGGCGCCGGACTAGCCCAGCGCGTCGAACTGCTCACCGCCACCCGCGCGGGGGCGGTCGCCGCACATGGCGCCGAGCTGCGGCGGATCGAACGCGATCTGCACGACGGCGCCCAGGCCCGGCTCGTGGCGCTCTCGATGCGCATCGGGCTCGCCAAACGCGCCTACGACCGCGACCCCGAGGCCGCGCGCCAACTCCTCGACGACGCCCAGGACCAGGCCGAGCAGGCGCTCGCCGAACTGCGCCACGTCGTACGGGGCATCCATCCGCCCGTGCTCACCGACCGTGGTCTCGACGGGGCGGTGCGGGCGCTCGCGGCGTCCAGCGGTCTGTCCGTGGAGGTCTCCGCGCAGGGCGTCGTCGACGGGCCGCGCGCGCCGGCCGCCGTCGAGGCCGCCGCGTACTTCGTGGTCGCCGAGGCGCTCACCAACGCGGTCAAGCACAGCGGGGCCAGCCGCGCCGAGGTGGAACTGGTGCGCACCCCGATGCTGCTGCGCGTTCTCGTACGGGACCACGGACGCGGGGGAGCGGACGAGTCGGCCGGCAGCGGGCTGCTCGGCGTGCGGCGCCGGGTCGCCGCCCTCGATGGCAAGGTGAGCCTGGCGAGCCCCGCCGGAGGGCCGACCGAGATCGAAGTGGAGCTGCCGTGCGCGTGGTGATCGCCGAGGACAACGCCCTGCTGCGGGAGGGACTCGTCCTGCTGCTCCGGTCGGCGGGGCACGAGGTGGCGGGCGTCGCGGCCACCGGCCCCGAGATCCTGCCGCTGCTGCTCGAACACCGCCCGGACGCCGCCGTACTGGACGTACGGATGCCGCCCGACTTCCGCGACGAGGGGCTGCGGGCGGCGCTCGCGGCCCGCGAGACGCTGCCCGGCCTGCCGGTGCTCGTCCTGTCCCAGTACGTCGAGGAGACCTACGCGGCGGAACTGCTCGGCGGGGGTGCGCGGGGCGTCGGCTATCTGCTCAAGGACCGGGTGGGCAGGGTCGACGAGTTCCTCGACGCGCTGGAGCGGGTGGCCTCGGGCGGTACCGCGCTCGACCCCGAGGTCGTCACCGAACTGCTCTCGCGGCGGCGCGAGGGCTCGCCCCTCGACTCGCTCACTCCCCGCGAGCGCGAGGTGCTGCAGCTCATGGCTCAGGGCCACGACAACGCCACGATCGCCAGGTCCCTGGTGATCACGGAGCGTTCGGTGCACAAGCACATCGGCAACGTCTTCGTGAAGCTCGACCTGCCGCAGACGGACGGCGGGCACCGGCGGGTGCGGGCGGTGCTCGCGTACCTGAACGGATAGATAGCGCGGCAGCGGTCGCGCCGTCCGGTCGCGCCGTCCGGTCGTGCCGTCCGGTCGCGCCGTCCGGTCGAGCCGACCGGTCGTGCCGTCCGGTCGAGCCAATCGGTCGTGCCGTCCGGTCGCGCCGTCCGGTCGAGCCGACCGGTCGTGCCGTCCGGTCGAGCCAACCGGTCGCGCCGTCCGGTCGTGCCGACCCTGCCGATCCGCCTCTGGGTCTCCGGTCCTGTCGATCCGCCTCTGCGTGTCCGACCCCGCCGATCCGCGACTGCCTCTCCGGTTCCGCCGATCCGCAGTCCCTCCCCAGCGCCGCCCTTGCCTTGGCGTGCGCTTCCACGCGCGGGCCCCTCGCCCAAGGGCCCGCACCCCGCAGACCTCCGGCGTCACCGCTGGAGGCCGGGCACTGGCCCGGGCGGTCCGGGGCCTTCGGCGGGGCGGTCACCGGGAGGCCTCGCGGGTCGGCAGGAGGGTGCCCGCGAAGGCCGTCGCCGTGACGACCGCGGCGATCAACGCGGCCTGAGAGAGCGGGAGATGGGGGAGCGTGCGTGCCGTGGCGAAGCTGAAGGCGAGGAGGGGGACCGCCGCGACCGCCGCTCCCACGACCAGTCCCGTCAGGGTCAGTACGGCGGCCTCGACGCACAGCATCCCGCGGACCTGTCGCCGGCCGGCGCCGACGCGGCGGAGCAGACGGAGGCCTGGGCGGCGGCCCGCTCCGATCAACGTGAGGGTGCTGAGGACGGCGATGACGGTGAAGACGCCGATCGCGGACACGGCGATCCCGCCCAGCCGGTCGTTCAGTGACTGGTCGGGGAGGGTGAGGTGCACGGGGTGTGCCTCGGTCACCTCGGCTTCCAGGGTTCGGGTCAGTGCCGAACGCAGGGCAGGGACATCCGCGTCAGGGGCGGCGGCCACCAGTACGTCGCCGGTGTGCGGGGAGGTCATGTGGCGGGTCAGCTCCTGGTGGGAGAGCAGGAACTCGCCCAGTGCCAGCCCGCGTTCATGGACCGCGACCACCTTCAGGGCGCGGTCGTCCCCGTCGCCGAAACGCAGGTGTACCTGTGAGCCGACCTTGAGGCCGTCGGCCCGGGCGCGGTCACTGCCGACCGAAACCGTGCCCGGCCGCAGCGCGTCCAGTGAGCCTTCGACCGGCTTCGGGTCAAGGGTGCGGGGCAGGCCGTCGGGGGTGACGCCGAGAACGGGAAGGCGTTCGAGCCGTGGTGCGCCGGCCTCGGTGCCGGCCAGCACGACCGTGCTGCGGACGATCGCGGTCGCCGCCGCGACACCGGGCGTGCGGCGGATCTCCGCCAGCCGGCCGGTGTCCGGCACGCGGAGGTCCGCGTGCAGGGCGGCCACGGCCTGACGTTCGCCGGCGTGCTGGAGCGTCGCACCCGCCCCGAGCTGTACGGCGGCGAAGGCCGTCACCAGCACGATCGGGGTGATCGCCGCGCCGAAGCGCGCGGTGTTGGCCGCCAACTCGCTTGCCGCGAACCTGCCTTGAGGTCCGCGCCGGCGCAGGAGGCGGCCGAGCACCGCGAGCGCGCCGCGGCCGATCCACGGGCCGAGCACCGCACAGCCGATCACCATCGTCAGCGCCGACGTACTGGCCGCCGTCGCCGCGGCCGATCCGCTCTGCGTCACGGACACCCCCGCCGAGCCGACACCCAGGCCGAGCAGTACGAGTCCCGCGGTGCGCCGCCCCTCGCCGGGGCTCGCCGACGCGCCGTGCGCCTCGCCGAGCGCCTGGGCCGGGCGGATCCGCGCGGCCCGCGCACAGCCGAAGAAGGCGGTCAGTCGCGCGGCGGCGATGGTGAGCGCGGCGGTGACGAGTGGGGCGGTGAACAGCCAGGCAGGGGTGGGCAGTACGAGTCCTTCGGGCAGTGCGCCGCCGGAGTCGAGGAGATGGTTCAGGGCCAGGAAGGCCGGTGGTGCGGCGATGGCGCCGAGCAGTGCGGGACGTACCGAGACGCGCAGCACTTCACGTCCGACGGCCGCCCGCAGCTGACGTGGGGAGGCGCCCACGGCGCGCAGCAGGGCGAGTTCGGCGGCGCGCTGGCGCAGGGCCTGGGCCACGAGGGAGGCGACCACCAGGAGTGCGATGAGGACGACGCTCGCCGTGATGGCGGTGAGCAGTTCCAGCGCTCCGGTGCGCGCCGCCGGAACGTCCAGGTGCTCGGCGAGTCCGCGGCCGTCCGCGGTCAGGACGCGCAGCGGCCGGGCATCGCCCTTCGCCCGGTGCGGCGCGCTCAGGTCGCGGGCGCCGGCCTTGTCGAGCGCGGCGCGCGTCCGCTCGTACAACTCCCGCTCACCGAGACCGGGTTGGGGTAGCACCCCGATGGCGTCCACGGCTCCGGGGCGGCCCGCGAGCGTGCGCGCCCGCGAAGTCGTGAAGTAGACGGAGTCCTCGCCCTGCGCGACACCCACGATGTCGTACGTGCGGGAGGTGCCGTCGCCGCGCAGGCGTACGCGCTCGCCGGGCGAGTGGTCCTCACCGGCCGCGATGACGATCTCGTCCTCCCGCGCCGGGGCTCGTCCCTCCAGGAGTCTGTACGGGCCCAACTGAGCCGCCTCCCAGGGGTGTCCGACGAGAGTGCGTCCGGAGGGAGTGGCGGTGAGGGGGATGGACAGGTCCGGGACCGCCGCCCGTACGCCGTCCACGCCGCGCAGGACCCCGATCGTCGCGTCCGGCACGCGGACCCGCTCGGTGAGCGCCGCCGTCGCCGTCTCCGTGTCCGAGTCCCAGGATGTGGCGGTGTGCCGGGTGGTCTGGTCGCCGGCCACCACGACGGGCGCGCCGGCGTACCGCTCCACGCGTGGGTGTCCGAGAGCCGTCGACACGATCGCGAGCGCGAACGAGCCGAGCAGCGCGGAGGTCAGGACGAGGGCGGCGGCCACGGCGGACCAGGACCGGCGGTGAGCCCGGTGCGCACGGGCGGCGAGGAGAGCCGAGACAGCACTCATGACCTGCTCCGGAGGGCCAAGTCGCGCAGTACGTCGCGTACGTGCTGTGCGTCGGGCGACTCGGTGCGGCCCGCCAGCCGCCCCTCGTGCAGGAACACCGCCTCGTCGGCCCACGCGGCGGCCGCCGGATCGTGCGTCACCATCACCACCGTGCGGCCCCGCTCCTCCACCGCGGCCCGCAGCAGCGCGAGTACGTCCGCCGCCGTCACCGGGTCAAGGGCGCCCGTCGGCTCGTCCGCGAAGACCACGGCGGGCTCGGTCACCAAGGCGCGGGCAAGTGCCACGCGCTGCTGCTGACCGCCGGACAGACGCGCGGGCGCGTCGTCGGCGCGGTCGGCGAGACCGACCGCGGCCAGGGCCCGCAGCGCCCGCTCGCCCCAGGAGTCGTCCGGTCCCGCTCCCGCGAGGAGCAGGGGCAGACCGGCGTTCTCCAGGACGCTGAGCGAGGGCACCAGGTTCAGCGCCTGGAAGACGAAGCCCACCTGGTCGCGCCGCACCCGGGTCAGCGCGGCCTCGTCCAGGCCCGACAGATCCGTACCGCCGATCCGCACCGTCCCGGACGTGGGGCGGTCGAGGCCCGCGGCACACTGCAGCAGCGTCGACTTCCCGGACCCCGAGCGGCCCATGACGGCGACGAACCGTCCGGCGGGTACGCGCAGCGATACGGCGTCGAGGGCGCGCACCCCCTCGCGGTACTCACGGCTCACCCCGTCCAGTTCCAGGGCCGCGACCGGGCCGGACACCGCCGTCCCGCCTTCGAGTACGCCCACGCGCCGCCTGAACATGTCGTCCGCCTTCCCGAGCCGAGTGCGTCAGGAAGACGATCGCAATCGGGAGGGGCCCCGGACGAGACAGCAGACTCCCCGCCCGCGGGTGTAGCCCGCTCCACCCCGTCTTGCCGACGGCCCGGGCCAGCGCTGGCCAACCCGGTCCAGCCCGGTCCAGCCCGGGCCGGGCCGGGGCGGGCCGGGCTGGCCCGGGAGCTACTCGTTCCGCAGGCTGTCCACCAGCGCGCTGATCGCCTGGTCCGTGGACGCGGCCATGTCCACTGCCTCGTGGTCCAGAAGCCATTGCACCTGCAGTCCGTCCATGACGGCGATGATGGCGTTCGCGGCGGCGGTCACGTTCACGTCCTCGCGGACTTCGCCCAGTTCGCAGGCCTCCGTCAAGGCTTCGGCGACGAAGGCGCGCAGGCCCGCGTAGCGGTTGCGGAAGTAGGGCTGGGCGGGGTGGTCGTCCGTGACGCTCTCCGCGGAGAGCACGGTGTAGAGCCGCACGATGCCTTCGCGCTCGGCGTTGTTGCGGGTGGTGTCCACCAGGTGTCTGAGGAAGGCGAGGCCGCGCGGACGCTGCGGGCCGAGGTCGGCGATGTCGGTCGCGTCGCGCAGGTCCAGGACCTCGGTCAGGAGGTTCGCCTTGGAGCGGAAGTAGTGCAGGACTCCGGCCTGGGTCAGGCCCGCGCGGTCGGCTATCTCGGCGAGGGAGGCCTTGCCGTAGCCGCGGGCCGCGAAGATCTCCATGGCGATCCGCAGGATCTCGTCGTGACGTTCCTGGGCTGCGGAGCTGCGCCCGCGTCGGCCGCGTCCACCGGTTCGGGATGCGGTCGGCGCCGCCTTGTCCTTGCTCACGTGCTGGAGTCTAGGCCGTGCCTGATCACCGTGTAAGAAGTTGTGCGCAACTACTTACTAAGTACTCGGTAAGTATGTTTCTATGCCGCCCATGACTTCCCCCGCCGCGCATGCCCAGGACACCGAATCGGCCGCCGAGGACGGTACTGATCTGCTGCGCCGGGTACGCGCGCTGTGCCTTGAGGCCAAGGTGCGGCTGCTCACCGGAGAAGACCTGTGGTCACTGCCCGCCGAGCCCCGGCTCGGGCTGCGCTCCGTGGTCATGTCCGACGGGCCGCAGGGGGTGCGGGGGACCGGCGAGGAGGCGGACCCGACCGGTCTGCTCGCCGCCGCGCCGAGCGCGGTCGCCGCCACCTGGGACCGCGGCCTCGCGGAGCGGGTCGGTGAGTTGTTCGCCGCCGAAGCGCGACGCAAGGGCGTGCACGTGCTCCTCGCTCCGCTGGCCAACCTTCAGCGGACCCCGGTCGCCGGGCGCCACTTCGAGTACTGGTCGGAGGACCCGCAGCTCACGGCGGTGATGGCGAGCGGCGTCGTACGCGGTCTGCAGGGGGCGCGGGTGGCTGCGTGTCTCAAGCACTTCGTTGCCAACGAGTCGGAGACGGACCGCACGCGCTACCGGTCCAAGATCGACGAGCGGACGCTGCGCGAGGTCTATCTCGCCCCCTTCGAACAGGTGATCGCCGAGGCGCGGCCGTGGAGCGTCATGTCCGCCTACTCCGGACTCGACGACGGAGTGGAATCCGCCCCGGCCGCCGAGCACCACCGCCTGCTGCGCTCGATCCTCAAGGAAGAGTGGGGGTTCGACGGCCCGGTGATCTCCGACTGGGCCTCCGCGCGGACGACCGTGCGGACGGCGCTGGGCGGACTCGACGTGGTGATGCCGGGACCCGACGGGCCTTGGGGCGACTCCCTGGTCCAGGCCGTGCGGGAGGGCCGGGTGCCCGAGGCGCTCGTGGACGACAAGGTCGTACGGGTGCTGCGACTGGCCCGCAGGGTCGGACGGCTGGCGGACGGGGCCGCCGCGGACGAGGGGGCCGCCGCCACCGCACGGCGGACACACGACTCGTACGCCTTGCTGCGGCACGTTGCCGCGCAGTCGATCGTGGTCCTGCGCGACGAAGGGGGGCTGCTGCCGCTGCCGGATGCGCGGTCGGTCGCCCTCATCGGCCCCAACGCCGTACGCCCGTACCTCCAGGGCGGCGGCAGCGCCTACGTTCCCACCGCACGGACCGTCGGATACGAAGAGGGGCTGCGCGCGGCGTTGCCCACCGATGTCACGCTCACGGTGCGCCGCGGCGGTGACGCGCGGATGCTGCCGCCCTTCGTCGACGGGGCACACGCCGAGGACCCGCACGGCGAGGGGCCGGGCATCCGGGCCGACTTCCTTGACAAGGACGGCGCCCGAATCGGCACCGTGCTGCGGCCGACCGGCGACTGGGGCGGCTTTGAGGCGTTCCCGGCCGATACGCATCGCGTGACCCTGCGCACGCGGCTCGTCCTCACCGAACCCGGCCTGCACCGGCTCGAGTTCGGGTGTGCGGGTCGCCACCGCTGCACGGTCGACGGCGCCCTTGTCTCGCGTGAGGATGCCGAGCGCGGTGTGGACATGGTCCTCGATTCCAGCCACAGCCGTCCCGGGACCCGCGGTGTCGACATCACCGTCGAGGAGGCACAGGTACCCCTCCAGGTGCGGGTCACGGCCGATCTCACCGTGGTCGACGCCGCCGGATACGGGCGGTTCATCAGTGCCCACCTCCGCCACCGGACGCCCGGCCCGAGCGCGGCGGACGAGATCGCCGACGCGGTACGCGCGGCCCGGAGCGCGGATGTCGCGGTGGTGATCGTCGGGACGAACGAAGAGGTCGAATCGGAGGGATGGGACCGCGCCGGACTACAACTGCCGGGCTGCCAGAACGAGTTGGTACGGGCCGTGGTCGCCGCCAACCCTCGTACCGTCGTGGTGGTGAACGCGGGAGCGCCCGTGCTGCTGCCCTGGGCCGAACAAGTGCCCACGCTGCTGTGGGGCTGGCTGCCGGGGCAGGAGGCGGGTCACGCCCTCGCCGACGTGCTCACCGGCCGCACCGAACCGGCCGGCCGGCTGCCCTGGACGCTGCCCGCCCGCGCGGAGGACGTCCCCGTGCCGCACGCACGGCCCACGAACGGTGTCGTCGACTACCGGGAAGGGCTGCACATCGGGTATCGCGCCTGGGACCGCGCGGGTCTGACGCCCGCGTACCCCTTCGGGCACGGTCTCGGCTGGAGCGCCTGGAGCTACGAGTCCCTCGTCGTCCATCAGGCTCCCGTCTCCGGTGAACCGTCCGGGCCCGCCACCGGAGCCGGAGACGGGCTGAACGTCACGGTCGAGGTCGTCAACACGGGCTCACGCCGCGCGCGTGAAGTCGTTCAGGTGTATCTCGAACCGCCTGCGGAAGGGGAGTTCGACCGGCCCGTGCGCACCCTTGCCGGATTCGCGGTGGTCGAGGCGGGGCCCGGCGCGCGGACGACCGCCCAAGTGGTCGTCAGACAGCGCGCCTTGCAGGTCTGGGACCCGGAGGCCGGCCACTGGCGTACGCCGCCGGGGCGCTACCGGCTGCACGTGGGGCGCTCCAGCCGGGATCTGCGCCGCACCACGGAGATCACTGTCGCCTGAACCGCAGGAAGGCCGCAGGACGCGCGGCCTCCAGCCGACGGCATGCCCACACCCCATTGTCGTGTACCAGAGCACCCTCAAGGAGCCGACACCATGCGCCACTTCAAGCGCACCACAGTGATCGCGGCGGGCGTCGCGGTCGCCCTGCTCGCCACCGGATGCGGCCGCGCCGATGAAGGCGCCGACGGCAAGGACGCGCCCGCCGGACTCGGAGACGGACCCGCCAAGGGCAAGGTCACGATGTGGAAGATGGGCGACGACGAGGCGGAGGAGAAGACCCTCGAAGCCCTGGCCGCCGAGTTCGAGAAGCAGAACCCGGACGTCGACGTCCGCATCACGGCGGTGCCCTGGGACGCCGCGCACGAGAAGCTGACCACCGCGATCGCCGGCGGCAACACCCCGGACCTGGCGCAGATCGGCTCCACCTGGCTCTCCGAGTTCGCCTCCATGAAGGGACTGCAGGCCACCCCCAAGGCGTTCGCGGCCGGGGACTTCTTCGACGGCCAGTGGGACACCACCCTCTACAAGGGCACCTCCTACGGCGTGCCCTTCACCGGTGACACCTCCGTCGTCTACTACCGCACGGACGCGCTGAAGAACGCGGGTGTCGACGGCGCCCCGGGCGCCGACTGGGACACCTTCTACCAGGACATGAAGGCGCTGCAGGCCACCGCCAAGAAGGAGAACCCCGAGCTGCGCGGCTCCTTCGGCCTGCAGACCGGCTTCAACGCCTGGCTGTTCTGGCTGCCGCTGGTCTGGCAGGCGGGTGGTGACATCTACGACCCGCAGGCGAAGAAGTTCACCTTCGATTCCCCCGAGGTGAAGCAGGCGCTCCAGTACTACGGGCGGTTCTTCGAGGAAGGCATGGCCCCGACCGACAAGTCGGACCAGGCGCAGGGCTTCACCGACGGTGTACTCGGCGCGCTACAGCAGTCCACGAGCATCGGCGCCAACCTGCACCGCAACTCGCCCGAGCTGGACAGCAAGTGGGCCACCATGCCGCTGCCCAAGGGCAAGCAGAGCGCGGGCCTCGCGGGGGGCGTCGAGCTGTCCGTGTTCAAGGAGGCGAAGAACTCCGACGCGGCATGGAAGTTCATCAGGTTCCTGAGCGAGCCGAAGAACCTGGCCACCTACGGAGCGGCCACCAGCCAGCTGCCGGCGGCAAAGCGGGCCTGGGAGGACAAGCGGCTGGCCGGTGACGAGAAGCTCAAGGCGTTCGCCGAGCAACTGGAGGTCACCAAGGCGCCCCCGGCCATCACCACCTGGCAGCAGGTCGCCGAGGTGATCGACAAGGAGCTGGAGAAGCTGGCGTTCGGCAAGGCCACGCCCGAGCAGGTCCAGAAGACGCTTCAGGAGAAGGCGACCGGCATCGGCGCGGGGCGCTGACCGGCATGACCCTCCTGCCCACGCGTGAACGGGCGAGCACCCCACCCCCCGTACGGAAGAAGGCGGCGGGCGGGCGGCGCTCGACGGCGCGCCGGCGCCAGGCCCCCGCGGCTTGGCTGCTCGCCGCACCTTTCCTGATGCTGTTCCTCGCCTTCATGCTGCTGCCGCTGGCGTGGTCCCTGGTGATGAGCATGACCGACACCAAGAGCGCCGACCTGCGCACCCCGTTCGCTGTCGGGTTCGTCGGGCTCGACAACTTCGTGAGGCTTTTCGAGGACCCGGTCTTCCTCAAGGCCCTCGGCAACACCGCGGTCTTCGTGCTCGTGGGGCTGCCGCTGACGCTCGCCGCGGGCCTCGCCGTCGCCGTGATCCTCGACCGCGGCATCCGCTGCTTCCGGTCGGTGTTCCGGGTGGGCTTCTACCTGCCGGTGGTGACCAGCGTGGTCGCGGTGGCCGTCATCTGGAAAACGCTGCTCGAACCCCGGGCAGGCCTGGTGAACACGGTCCTCGCATGGGTTGGGATCGATGGGCCCGCATGGCTGGCCGACACCCGTACGGCCCTTCCCGTGATGATCGTGATGGCGGTGTGGCGGAACCTGGGCACCGTCATGGTGATCATGCTGGCCGGGCTGCAGTCCATCCCGAACTCCCTGATCGAGGCCGCCGAACTGGACGGCGCCGGCCCGTGGAAGCGGTTCCGGCACATCGTCCTGCCGCTGCTGCGACCGGCCACGCTGCTGACCTCGGTGATGCTCGGCATCTGGTATCTGCAGTTCTTCGACGAGCCGTTCGTGATGACCCAGGGCGGCCCGCTGGACTCGACGGTGTCGGCGACGTTCTACGCCTACCGGCAGTTCGGTTTCGGCAACTACGACCTCGCCGCCGCCGCGGGCTACGTGGTCTTCGTGCTGATCGCGGCGCTCACCGCACTGCAGTTCCGCTTGCTGAAGGACGACACGTGATGACCGCCACCGACACTGTCGAGGTCCCTTCGGCCGTCCCGTCGACGATCCCGCCGGCCGTACGGAGGAAGCGGCGCCGCCGCGAGAAGTGGGGCAGCCCCTGGCTGTATCTGCCGCTGTCCGGGGCCCTGGTCCTGATGGTGGTGCCGTTCCTGTGGATGCTGTCCGGCTCGCTCAAGCCGGAGGCGGAGATCCGCCGGGTGCCGCCGACCCTCGTCCCGTCGAACCTGACGGCCGTCAACTACTCGGAGCTCTTCGGGAAGCTGGATTTCCTGTCGATGTTCGTGAACTCGGTAGTGGTCGCCGCCGCCGTCACCGCGGGCAACCTCGTGTTCTGCTCGATGCTCGGCTACGCGCTGGCCAAGCTCGAATTCCGGGGCAGGCAGGCCGTGTTCGTCCTGGTCATCGCCACGCTGATGGTGCCGGCGCTCGTCACGTTCGTACCGCTGTACGTGCTGATGACCAACCTCGGGATGACGGACTCCCTGCTCGGCCTGATCCTGCCGTTCCTCGCCACGCCCTTCGGGGTGTTCCTGATGCGGCAGTTCATGCGGACGCTGCCGGACGAACTGATCGACGCGGCCCGGGTGGACGGCTGCGGAGAACTGGCGATCTTCTGGAGGGTGATCCTGCCGCTGACCAGGCCCGCCCTTGCCGCGCTCGGGATCTTCAGCTTCCTGGGCTCGTGGAACAGCTTCCTGTGGCCGCTGGTCGTCGCGCAGAACGAGGAGCAGTACACGCTGCCCGTCGGCCTCGCCCTGATATCCAGCGGCCAGGACTTCACCCGCTTCGGCGTGCTGCTCGCGGGAGCACTCGTCGTCCTCACCCCGATGGTCGTGGTGTTCCTGCTGTTCCAGCGCCACTTCATCGCGGGCATCGCGACCACCGGCCTCAAGTAGCCGACACCGGCCTCAAGTAGCCGACGCCGGTCTCACGTGGCCGAGGCCGGTCTCACGTACCCGAAGCCGGCCCACCGCAGGCCGGTCACCCCGCACGGAGAGGAGATCGCGGCACAACCGTAAGCGTCAGAACGCCATCGAAGGAGCCGCAAGATGACAGCAAGCGCACCACGTCGCACACGGACGAAGGCGATGAAGGCGGCCGTCCTGGCCGCCGCCCTGGCCCTCGCCGGTACGGGCACCGCCCACGGCGCGGCAAGCGGAGGCCACGGCGGAGGAGGCCACGGCGGACACGGCCGCACCGTCCGCCCGGAGTCCGCGGCCGCCGACTCAGCCCGCGTATGGATCACCACGGCGGACGGCACCAGCAAGCTCAGGGACGCCGGCAGCACACCGTTCACGGGCGGTCAGCAGTCGGCGAACGTGGCGATCAACCCGTCCGCCACCGGGCAGCGGTTCACCGGGGCGGGCGCCTCGGTCACCGAGGCCTCCGCCCATCTCATCCAGCAGCTTCCCTCCGCGACAAGAAGCTCCCTGCTCACCTCGCTGTTCTCGCGCACCGGGGACGGCATCGGGCTGAACTACCTGCGTCAGCCGCTCGGCAGCAGCGACTTCAACGCCGACCCCGGCTTCGCCACGTACGAGGACACCAAGGGTTCCTTCTCGATCGCCCGGGACAAGAAGGAGACCATCCCGGTCATCAAGCAGGCCCTGTCGGTCAACTCCTCGATCCGCTTCATGGGCACCCCCTGGTCGGCGCCCGCCTGGATGAAGACGAGCAAGGACCTCAAGGGCGGCAAGCTCGACCCTGCCCACTACCAGGACTACGCCGACTACCTCGTCAAGGCGATCAAGGCGTACGGCGCCGAGGGAATCAAGCTGACCGACCTCAGCGTCCAGAACGAGCCCGAGTTCCAGACGACGTACCCCTCGATGGGCATGACCTCGGGCGAACAGGCCGATTTCCTGAAGGTCTTCGACAAGACCCTCACCGCCAACGGCCTGGGCACCAACCTGCTCGCCTACGACCACAACTGGGACCACCCGAACTATCCGCTCGACGTGTTCAGCAAGACGTCTGGCATGTCCCGGCTGATCGGCGCGGCCTTCCACTGCTACGGCGGCTCGCCGGAGGGACAGCAGCAGATCCGTGACGCCGGCAAGCGGGTGTTCTTCACCGAGTGCTCCGGCACGGACTCGGCGAACACCGCCGACACCTTCAAGGACACCCTGAAGTGGCACGCCGAGAACCTGGTCGTGCGGAACATGCGCGCGGGCGGCGAGACGGTCGTCAACTGGAACCTCGCCCTCGACCAGAACGGTGGCCCGCACCAGGGCAACTGCGGCACCCGCTGCAACGGTGTCGTCGAGATCGCCGGCAGCACCGTCAAGCGCAACGCCGAGTACTACACCCTCGGCCACCTCACGAAGTTCGTGGACGTGGGCGCGACCCGCATCGGCTCCACCACGGCCGGCACCGTCCAGAACGTCGCCTTCCAGAACCCGGACGGCGAACGCGTCGTGTACGCCGTCAACACCGGCTCGTCCGCGCAGAAGTTCTCGATCACGGACGGGGGCCGCTCGCTGACGTACACCCTGCCCGCGGGCGCGGTGGCGACCTTCACCTGGCAGCCCTGAGTTCCCTGCACCCGGCGGCCCTAGGCTCCCCGCGCACCTGGCAGCCCTGAGCTTCCTGCACCCGGCGGCCCTAGGCTCCCTGCGCACCCGGCAGCCCTGAGCTTCCTGCACCCGGCGGCCCTAGGCTCCCCGCGCACCTGGCAGCCCTGAGCTTCCTGGCGGAGCCCGTCCGTCCGGTGGCCGTCCGGCATCGGTGTACCACCGCGGTGCCCCGGTGCCGGACGGGCGGGCCCCGCCCCCACTCACTCATCCCACTCGTCGCCCGCGTCCCTCCATAGGAGTGTCATGTTCCGTGCTTCGTCAGCTCTCATCCTCGCGGCCGCGCTCACCTGCACGGCGGGTGTCGCGGTCGCGGGCACGCAGGAATCCCCGGCGTCCCAGGCTCACGCGCCCGCCCGGGCGGGATGGCACACCGCATGGGCCAACCCGCCGCACAGCCTGGCCCCGGACCCGTTGCGCGACCAGTCCGTCCGCATGATCAGCCACCTCAGCCAGGGCGGGGACGCGCTGCGCATCCGTGTGCAGAACACTCTCGGCAGGACTCCGCTCGTCATCGACGCGGCCTCCGTCGCCCCGAGCGACGGCAAGAGCGCCGCGCTGGAGGGCAAGCCCAGGGCGGTCCGGTTCCACGGCAAGAGCGGCATCGCCGTGCCGGCGGGCGGCGAGGCGTGGAGCGACCCGGTCTCCCTGCGGTCGGAAGCGGGCGATGATGTGGCCGTTTCGCTGTCGGTGGCAGGCGAGGCGAGCGCAAGCCGCCACGACTCCGCGTTCCGCACCAACTACCTGTCCGCGCCGGGCTCCGGCGACCGGACCTCGGACGCGGGTCCGGACGCGTACACCGAGAAGGTCGAGTCCACCTACCTCGTCAGCGCGGTCGACGTACGCAACAAGGACCTGAAGGGCACCCTTGTCGCCTACGGCAGCTCGGTCGTGGACGGCACCGGCAGCACCAACTGCGGCACCGGCTGCACCGAGTTGGGCAACAACCAGCGATGGACGGACATCCTGGCGCGACGCATCCACAAGGAGCTGCCCGCCAACCGCCAGTTCGCCGTCGCCAACGCCGGCATCATCGGCACCACCAGTTACGCCGACTGCCCCGGAACCGCACCGTACTTCCAGGGATTCGACTCGCTCGCCCGCCTGGAGCGTGACGTGCTCTCCCTGAACGGGGTCAGCGGTGTCCTCTTCTACTACGGCACCAACGACCTCGCGGCCGGCTGTGACGCAGACCAGGTGATCGCGAGCTACCGGGAGACCTTCAAGCGCCTGCACAAGGCCGGGGTCAAGGTGTACGTCACCCCGATCACCCCGCGCCCCGGCTACAGCGACACCGCCAACCGGGCACGGCACGCCGTGGCGGAGTTCGTGCGCAAGGGCGGTGACTGCTCCGGCACGTGCGACGGTGTTCTGGACTTCGACCAGGTGCTGAAGGACCCGCTGAAGCCGAACAGCATCAATCCCGCCTACGACACCGGCGACGGAGTGCACGTGAACGTCGCGGGACAGCGGGCTCTCGCCGACTTTGTCGGGCTGCCCATGGTGACCGGCTCGGCAAGGCACTGACACCCGGCCGTCCTTCCGCCGGCGCGGACCTCGTGTGTGTGGCGGGGAGAGTCGCGACGTCCCTTTCGGGGTGGTGCCGGCTCCACCCCGCTTTCAGGTGGTACCTCCACTGATCTTCGGGCCGGATTCGGACATCGTTGTGGATGTCGATCCGCCCGAACGAACAAGGGGATTCCGATGCCTGGTACCCACACCTCGAAGCTGCGCGGCAGGCTACTGCTCCTTGCCGCGGCGGGCCTGATCAGCACCACCACCCTGACCAGCGCGGCCGTGGCGAACCCCGCCCACGACCGCCCCCTCCAGGAAAGCCTCGACTCCCTGGTGAAGCAGGAGAAGTTCCCGGCCGCACTCGCCTGGACGAGCAAGGGCGGCCGGGAAACCTCGCTGGTCGCCGGCTCCTCCCGCCTGGGCAAACACGACCCGGTCCCGCACGACGCCCAGGTCCGGGCGGGCAGCAACACGAAGAGCTTCACCGCCGTCGTCGTCCTCCAGCTCGTGGCCGAGGGCAGGGTGGACCTGGACGCGCCCATCGAGAAGTACCTGCCGAACGTGGTTCGCGGCCCCGGCATCGACGCCGAGAAGATCACCGTCCGCAACCTGCTGCAACACACCAGCGGCCTGCCCAACTACACCGAGCACATCGGACTCGAGGAGTTCGACAAGGTCCAGCACAAGTTCTTCCACCCGAGCGATCTGCTCGCCGCGGCGCTCGCCCACCCCGCGAAGTTCGCCCCCGGCACCAAGTGGGAGTACAGCAACACCAACTATCTTCTCGCGGGCATGCTGATCGAGAAGATCACCGAACGCCCGGTGCAGGAGCAGATCACCCGGCGCGTCATCGAGAAGGCGGGGCTGGATCACACCTACTGGCCCCAGCCTGGCGACCAGACGATCCGCAGCCCGCACCCGAGCGGATACGCCATCGGCAACCCGAAGACCGGCAAGGTCGTCGACGCGACCGAGATGGACCCGTCCTGGGGCGGAGCCGCCGGCCAGCTGATATCGACGCCGAGCGACCTCGCGAAGTTCGCCCGCGCACTGCTCGACGGGAAGCTGCTTCCGGCCAGGCAGCTGGCCGAGATGCGCAAGACGGTCGACGCTCCGCTACTCCCGGGGTGGCGGTACGGGCTCGGCGTGTTCAGCGTCCCGCTGAGCTGCGGCGGCAGGTACTGGGGTCACGGCGGTGACATCGACGGGTTCGAGACCCGCGGCGGAGCCACGGACGACGGCCGTTCCGTCGGCCTCGCCGTCACCGCCCTGCCGGGAACCTTCGGCGGCGACCCCGAGAAGTCGGCCAAGGCGGTCATGTCCGCCGTGGACACCGCGTTCTGCGAGTAGTGGACACCGCGTGCTGCGAGTAGGGGCCCGCCCGCCACCTCGGGCGCGACCTCCGCGGAGGGTTTGAGCAGCAGGCGTCCGCCGGACCGGCGGTAGGGAGCGAAAGTTCGGCGGGCAAGCGTTCATCTTTGAACATTGGTCGAGCCCGGTCCGTAGAAGTTGGAATGAAGCGGATGCGTCGACCCGTTAACGGGTAAAAGTGGCGACATGGAGTATGGACGAGAATCGAGGTGTAACCCTCAGCGTGCCGCTTGCCCGAAGTTCTGATGTCTCCCCTGCGGCCCGTCCGTGCAGGTACAGCGTTGAAGCCCAGGACGGGGGGAAAGACACAAGTAGCCCCCAAGGTAGCCTCAGAGACGGTTATTGTGACGTCTTCGCAGGTGACAGTGCTGTAGCGACTCTCCCGGGGGTTTTGATGTTTGCAGCCCTGAGTGAACACGACATCGCTCCCCGCACGGCCGCGGCGCGAGGCGGTACGGTGGGGCGTGAAGGATGCGGCTACGCGGTCCGAGGAGGGAGCCACCGATGATTCTGCTCCGTCGCCTGCTTGGTGACGTGCTGCGTCGGCAGCGCCAGCGCCAGGGCCGTACTCTGCGCGAAGTCTCCTCGTCCGCCCGAGTCTCACTCGGCTATCTCTCCGAGGTGGAGCGGGGGCAGAAGGAGGCGTCCTCCGAGCTGCTCTCCGCGATCTGCGACGCGCTGGACGTACGGATGTCCGAGCTCATGCGGGAAGTGAGCGACGAACTCGCTCTCGCCGAGCTGGCCCAGTCGGCTGCGGCCACCGAACCGGTGCCCGCACCGGTGCGTCGCCCGATGCTCAATTCCGTATCGGTGACCGGTGTGCCACCGGAACGGGTCACGATCAAGGCGCCTGCCGAGGCGGTCGACGTCGTCGCCGCCTGACGCTCACGGATTTCGAAGGTCCCTGAGCGGTCACACGCACATGGAAGCCCCGGCCGGGGCGTCTCCAGGAAGACCTGGAGGAGCCTGGCCGGGGCTTTCGCGTCCCCCGGACACGGACAGTGACGTTCGGTATGCGTCCATTTGCCGGGGTTCGGTGCGCCCTTCATGGTGGAGGGACGGGGCGAGGCCGACCGCCGGACCCGTGGTGAATCGGAGGATGCGGATGTACGTCGTGAAGAGCCCCCTGTCCGACGCGGACCTGAAGACCGTCGCCGAGGCGTTGCAGGGCGCCCTGGTCGACCTGGTGGACCTCTCCCTCGTGGCGAAGCAGGTGCACTGGAACGTCGTGGGGCCCCGCTTCCGCTCCGTCCACCTCCAGCTCGACGAGGTCGTGGACACCGCGCGCCTGCACTCCGACACCGTCGCCGAGCGCGCCGCGACCCTGGGCGTCCCGCCGGACGGGCGGGCCGCGACCGTGGCCACGAGCAGCGGCATCGGGGTGACCCCCGACGGCTGGATCAAGGACGAGGACGCGGTGGCCACCCTCGTGGAGGCGCTCGCCGCGGTGATCACCCGGATGCGGGAACGCGTGGACTCCACCGGCGAACCGGACCCCGTGAGCCAGGACATCTTCATCGCCATCACGGCGGACCTGGAGAAGCACCACTGGATGTTCCAGGCGGAGAACGGCTGACGGCCGACCGCGTCGATGGCCCGGGTGCCGGGCCGGAGGAGGGTGCCATGGCGGGGCGAATAGTGCGCCGGGGGGCCGCCGTGGCGCTGGGCGCGGTGTGGTGGTGCAGCGTGCTCCGGCTCGCCTTCGTGCCGGGCGCGGGGGTGCTGGAGGGGACGATCGCGGCGGGCGGCTGGGGGCTGAGCCTGCTCCCGGTCCACTGTGTGCCGAAGTCCCGCGCGGCCGGCGCCGTGGGCTCCGACCGCTGGTGGGCGTACTGGCGGGAGGCCTGGCGCCGCCGGGGAAGCGGCCAGGGGAACGGGGAGGGGCCCGGAGCGGCTCCGGGGGTGGGGTAGCGGGGCGGCGAGGTCGGCGGGCCTTCGGTGCGGGGCCGGGCGTTGGCGAGGCCGCCGGGCGTCTGCGTGTGAGGCGGGCTGTGGGTGGGGTGCGGCGTGCGCTACCAGGGCATCGCGACGCCGCCGTTGGGGCGGAGGATCTGGCCCGTGGTGAACGCCGAGGCGTCCGAGGCCAGGTGCAGTACGGCGTGGGCGATGTCCTCGGGCTCCCCGACCCGGCCCAGTGGTGACAGCCGGGCCATGAACGCCTCGGTGTGCGCCTGCTTCTCGCCGTGCCGGTCGGTCATGGGCGTACGGACCCAGCCGGGCGCGACCGCGTTGACACGTATCCCGTGCGGTCCGACCTCCGTGGCGAGCGTCTTGGTGAGCTGCACGACGGCCGCCTTCGAGACGCTGTAGCAGAACAGGCCCGGCCCTCCGGTGTCGATCGCGCCCGATGCCATCGTGACGATGCTGCCCCGCACCCCCTTCGCGATCATGACCTGCGCCGCCTCCTGGCAGGCGTGCAGCACGCCTCTGAAGTTGACGCTCAGCACCCGGTCGAGATCCTCGTCACTCGTCTCCAGTACGGGGCTGCTGTGCATGATCCCGGCGACGGCGGCCAGGACGTCGACGCGCTCGCACGAGGTGACCGCCTGCCGTACCTGGGCGCGGTCGGTGACGTCGATGTGGTGCGTGTGGGCCGTGCCGCCCTGGTCCTTGATCAGGGTCGCCGTCTCGTGCAGGCCCTGCCCGTCGCGGTCCGCGCAGTGCACGGCGGCGCCCGCCTGCGCGAGCAGCACCGCGGAGGCGCGGCCGATACCGCTCGCCGCGCCGGTGACGAAGGCGGTGCGTCCGGTGAGGTCGTACGCGACGGGGGCCATGAAGCGACGGTACGAGCGTTTCTGACGGGTCGTCAATTGGCTGTGCGGGGTTGATGTACGGCTCGGCGCGCGCCCGGCGCGGGGGTGGGACCCGTCTGACAGCGGGGACACCAGTACGTGGGGCGCTCGCGGGACCCGTCGCCCTGGTCGGCGACACGGATCGGCGTCCCGCAGCGCAGACAGGGCCGGGGGGCTCGGCCGTACACGAACAGGTGCTGGTCGCGGAGGCCCGTGGTGACGCGGGCCGGGCGGTCGCGGTTGAACTCCAGCAACTTCTTGGCGAGGCCGGGCAGTTGGGCGGCCAGGCCTGCGGGCAGGGCGCCGACGGGGAGCCAGGGGGTGACACCGAGCAGGAAGCACAGCTCGCTCTTGTAGACGTTGCCGATCCCGGCGAGATTCCGCTGGTCGAGGAGGGCCTCGCCGAGGGCGCGGTCGGGATCGCGCAGAAGGTTCTCCAATGCCTTGTCCGGGTCCCAGTCGGGGCCCAGGAGATCGGGGCCGAGATGACCGACCGCGCGCTCCTCCTCGCTGGTGCGCAGGAGTTCCAGTACGGGCAGGCGGTACCCCACGGCGGTGCGGTCCTCGGTGCCGAGGATGGCCCGGATCTGGTGCGCCGGGCCGCCGCTCCAGCGCCGGCCGGGCTCGAAGACCTTCCAGGAGCCGTCCATCCGCAGATGCGAGTGCAGGGTCAGGCCGCCCTCGATCCGGGTGAGCAGGTGCTTGCCGCGCGGGGTGACGTCCAGGACGGTACGGCCGGTGAGGTCCGCTGTGGCATAGCGCGGCACCCTCAGATCGGACCGGGTCAGCACTTTCCCCGCGAGGGCCAGACGCAACCGCCTCGCGGCCTGCCAGACGGTGTCTCCTTCGGGCATGGGTCCAGGGTGGCATGGGTGGGGGCGGAGTGGAGTGGAGTGGTGTGGGGTGGAGTGGAGTGGACTGTGGGGTGTGCGGGGGGTGTGGTGGGTCCGGGGGTGTGGGTGGCAGGTCCGTCCGTAGGCGCTCAGCTTGTGTCGGGGCGGTGAAGGGGCGCGGGCTGGGAGTGCCCGGCTGCGGTGGGGGGCGGTGAGGGGCGCGTGGGCGCGCCCGCCCGCGATGGTGGGGGCGGCCCCCGGCCGTGGACGCGGCCGCGTAGGGCGGGGACTGGGCAGCTCCGTAGGCCGGCCTTCGGGATCCAGCAGTTCGGGATTCAGCCGTTCGGGAGCCGGCCCTCGGGGCGGGGCGCGGAGCCGTGGACCCGGCTGCGTGATGTGGGGAGCGCTGCCGGGCCCCGAGGCGCGGCCCGGGAGAGGCGGGGCGGGGTCAGGCTCGGAGGCGCAGCCCGCGTGGGGTGGCGATGAAGCCCGATCCTTCCAGGAGGGTGCCGAGCGGTGAGGTCAGGGCCGACGCTCCGTTGACGCGCTCGACCGTGACCGTGCCGAGGGAGCCCGCGCGGGCGGACGCCGCGAGGGCCTCGGCGGCGGCGCGCAGACGGGGGTCCTCGCCCACCGGGCCGTCCGGATCGGCGGGCCAGGCCAGCAGGGTCTTGCCGCCGCGCTCCATGTACAGGGTCAGCTCGCCGTCCACCAGGACCACCAGGGAGCCCGCCTTGCGGCCCGGCTTGTGGCCCGCCTCGGTCGGGGACTCCGGCCAGGGCAGCGCCGCGCCATAGGCGTTCGCCGGGTCGGCGGCGGCCAGGACGACCGCCGGGGAGGTGTCCTGGGTACGGGAGCGGGCACCGGCCGGGAAGCCGCCGTGCGGGAAACCCTGGCGGGCGGGACCGGCGGGGCTGTTTCCGTACGGGGAGCCGTTGTGCCGGGACGAGGGGGGTGCGCTGAAGGCGGGGTCGTGACCCTCGGTGCCGTGGCCGTCGGTGTCGGGGGTGCCGAAGTCGGGGGTGCCGAAGTGGGGAGCGTCGAAGGGGGGATCGTCGCCGTCCCCGTCGGGGTCCGGCGGGCCGGCGGTGTCCCAGAGGCCGCCGGTGCCCGGCAGGCCGGAGATGTCCGGGAACCCGGGGAGATCGGGGGAGCCGGGAAGGTCCGTCGGGTAGTGACCGGTTCCCCGTCCGGGCGGCAGGGCGTGGTCGTCGGGGAAACCGTGCGCGCCGGGGGAGTCGTCCGGGAAGCCGGGGCCGCCCGGGGACATGAGGCCGGACGAGGTGTCGCCCCGGTCCCGGGCGTTGGCCGCGGCCCGCAGCCGGTCCACCGCGCCGTCCATGGCGAACTGGGCGGCGCCGAGGCCTTCGACCACATAGCCCCGGCGGGCCTGGCCGCTGTCCTCGAAGGCGGACAGGATGCGGTAGACCGCGGAGAAGCCGCCCTCCACGCCCTCCGCCGCGACGGCGCCCCGGGTCACCACGCCGTGCCGGTCGAGCAGGGTGCGGGCCAAGGCGTGAGCGCGCACGGTGGGGTCGGGCTCGCGCTCGGGCAGGAGCGACCAGCGGCCCGCCACGGTCGGCGGGCCCGTACGGGACTGGGGGCGGGCGCCGCCCGTCAGGGCGCCGTACCGCCCGCGGGGGATCGAGCGCTTGGCGCGGTGGGCGGTCGAGCCGGCGGTGCGGCCCGAGCCGAGCAGGGAGCGCATCGGGGCCAGGGTGTCGTTGGTGAGGCGCCCGGACCAGGCCAGGTCCCAGAGGGCGTCCGCGAGCTGGGGGTCGGTGGCGTCGGGGTGGGTGGTGGCGCGGACCTGGTCGGCGATCTGGCGGAAGAAGAGGCCGTATCCGCCGGTGAGGGTGTCGAGGACCGACTGGTGCAGGGCCGTCAGCTCCAGGGGGTGCGCGGCCGGGAGCAGCAGGGGCGCGGCGTCGGCGAGGTAGAGCGAGACCCAGCCGTCCTTGCCCGGCAGCGAACCCGCCCCGGCCCAGACCACCTCTCCGGCGGCCGTCAGCTCGTCGAGCAGTGCCGGCGTGTAACCGGCGACGCGGGACGGCAGGACCAGCTTCTCCAGCGCGGACGCCGGCACGGACGCGCCCTGCAACTGCTCGACGGCACGCACCAGACCGTCGATGCCACGCAGCCCGTGCCCGCTGCCGACGTGCTGCCACTGGGGGAGGAACTGGGCGAGCGCGGCGGGCGGCACCGGCTCCAGCTCGTGGCGCAGCGCGGCGAGGGAACGGCGCCGCAGCCTGCGCAGGACCGCCGCGTCGCACCACTCCTGGCCGATGCCCGCCGGATGGAACTCGCCCTGCACGACCCGCCCGGCGGCGGCCAGCCGGTGCAGCGCCCCGTCCGTGACCGCCGTCCCGAGACCGAAGCGGGCGGCGGCCGTCGTGGACGTGAACGGTCCGTGGGTGCGGGCGAACCGGGCGAGGAGGTCGCCGAGCGGGTCCTTCACCGGTTCCGTGAAGGCCTCCGGGACGCCGACCGGCAGGGCCGTGCCGAGCGCGTCCCGCAGGCGGCCGGCGTCCTCGATCGCCGCCCAGTGGTCGGCCCCGGCGATCCGGACCCGGATGGCGCGGCGCGCGGACGCCAGCTCCTGGGCCCAGTGCGGCTCGGCGCCCCGCTCGGCCAGCTCGGCGTCCGTGAGCGGCCCCAGCACGCGCAGCAGGTCGGCGACGCCCTCCACGTCCTTGACGCGCCGGTCCTCGGTGAGCCACTGCAGCTCGCTCTCCAGCTCGGCCAGCACATCGGCGTCGAGCAGCTCCCGCAGCTCCGCCTGGCCGAGCAGCTCGGCCAGCAGGCGCGAGTCCAGCGACAGCGCGGCGGCCCGCCGCTCGGCGAGCGGCGAGTCACCCTCGTACAGGAACTGGGCCACGTAGCCGAACAGGAGCGAGCGGGCGAACGGGGAGGGCTCGGGGGTGGTGACCTCGACGAGGCGGACCTTGCGGGACTCGATGTCGCCCATCAGCTCCGTGAGACCCGGGACGTCGAAGACGTCCTGGAGGCATTCGCGGACCGCTTCGAGGACGATCGGGAAGGAGCCGAACTCGCTCGCCACCTGGAGCAGTTGGGCGGCACGCTGCCGCTGCTGCCACAGCGGGGTGCGCTTGCCGGGGTTGCGGCGCGGCAGCAGCAGGGCGCGGGCGGCGCACTCGCGGAAGCGGGCGGCGAACAGGGCCGAGCTGCCGACCTGGTCCGTGACGATCTGGTTGACCTCGCCCTTGTCGAAGGCGACGTCCGCGGCGCCGACCGGTGCCTGGTCCGCGTCGTACTCGGTGCCCGGCTTCGTGGGGGCCTGGTCGAGCAGGTCCATGCCCATCAGGTCGGCGTCGGGCAGCCGCAGCACGATGCCGTCGTCGGCATGCATCACCTGGGCGTCCATGCCGTAGCGCTCGGACAGTTTCGCGCCCAGGGCGAGCGCCCAGGGGGCGTGCACCTGGGCGCCGAACGGGGAGTGCACGACGACGCGCCAGTCGCCCAGCTCGTCGCGGAAGCGCTCGACGACGATGGTGCGGTCGTCGGGCACGTGACCGCAGGCCTCGCGCTGTTCGGTCAGGTAGGCCAGGACATTGTCGGCGGCCCAGGCGTCGAGGCCCGCCGCGAGGAGGCGGAGCCGGGCGTCGTCCTGGGGGAGGGAGCCGACCTCGCGGAGGAACGCGCCCACGGCACGCCCCAGTTCGAGGGGCCGGCCGAGCTGGTCGCCCTTCCAGAACGGCAGCCTGCCGGGGACGCCGGGGGCCGGGGAGACGAGGACCCGGTCCCGGGTGATGTCCTCGATGCGCCAGGAACTCGTGCCGAGGGTGAACACGTCGCCCACCCGGGACTCGTAGACCATCTCCTCGTCCAGCTCGCCGACCCGGCCGCCGCCCTTCTTGGGGTCGGCTCCCGCGAGGAAGACCCCGAAGAGCCCCCGGTCGGGGATCGTGCCCCCGGAGGTGACGGCGAGGCGCTGGGCGCCGGGCCGGCCCGTGACCGTGCCCGCGACGCGGTCCCAGACGACGCGGGGCCGCAGCTCCGCGAAGGCGTCCGAGGGGTAGCGGCCCGCGAGCATGTCGAGCACGGCGGTGAACGCCGACTCGGGGAGCGAGGCGAAGGGGGCCGCGCGGCGGACGGTGGTGAGCAGGTCGTCGACCTGCCAGGTGTCGAGCGCCGTCATGGCGACGAGCTGCTGTGCCAGGACGTCCAAGGGGTTGGCGGGAATCCGCAGGGACTCGATGGAGCCCGTGCGCATCCGCTCGGTGACCACGGCCGCCTGCACCAGGTCCCCCCGGTACTTCGGGAACACGACGCCCGTGGAGACCGCGCCGACCTGGTGGCCCGCGCGGCCCACGCGCTGGAGCCCCGAGGCCACCGAAGGCGGGGACTCGACCTGGATGACCAGGTCGACCGCCCCCATGTCGATGCCCAGTTCGAGACTGGAGGTGGCGACGACGGCGGGCAGCCGGCCGGCCTTCAGGTCCTCCTCGACCTGCGCCCGCTGCTCCTTGGACACCGAACCGTGGTGCGCCCGCGCGATGACGGCCGGAGCGCCCTGGGCCGCGCCCGAGCCGCCCATCAGCTCGGCCGGCGAATGCGCCTCGTCCAGGGGCTCGCCGGTCGCCCGCTCGTAGGCGATCTCGTTCAGCCGGTTGCACAGGCGCTCCGCGAGGCGCCGGGAGTTGGCGAACACGATCGTGGACCGGTGGGACTGGACGAGGTCGGTGATCCGCTCCTCGACGTGCGGCCAGATGGAGGGCTTCTCCGCGCCCTCCTTGCCGTCGGCGGCCGGGGAGCCGCCCAGCTCGCCCAGATCCTCCACCGGGACGACGACCGAGAGGTCGAACTCCTTGCCGGAGGGCGGCTGGACGATCTCCACCTTGCGCTGCGGGGAGAGATACCGCGCGACCTCGTCCACCGGGCGCACGGTCGCCGACAGGCCGATCCGCCGGGCCGGCTTGGGCAGCAGGTCGTCCAGGCGCTCCAGGGTCAGCGCGAGATGGGCGCCGCGCTTGGTGCCCGCGACCGCGTGGACCTCGTCCAGGATCACCGTCTCGACGCCCGTCAGCGCGTCGCGGGTGGCCGACGTCAGCATCAGGAACAGCGACTCGGGGGTGG
Organism: Streptomyces sp. NPDC007084; assembly: GCF_040703595.1. Lineage (NCBI taxonomy): Bacteria > Bacillati > Actinomycetota > Actinomycetes > Kitasatosporales > Streptomycetaceae > Streptomyces > Streptomyces sp. NPDC007084. The sequence goes on along the minus strand of NZ_JBEYFY010000003.1, from coordinate 319,223 downwards.
TGATCAGGATGTCCGGGGGGCGGGTCGCGAGCGCCCTGCGCTCGGCCGGCGGGGTGTCCCCGGAGCGGATACCGACCTTCACCTCGGGCTCCGGCAGCCCGAGCCGCACCGACTCCTGCCGGATACCGGTCAGCGGGCTGCGCAGATTCCGCTCCACGTCGACCGCGAGCGCCTTGAGCGGTGACACGTACAGCACGCGGCAGCGCTTCCTGGGGTCCGCCGGCGGGGGCGTCGACGCCAGTTGGTCGAGCGCGGCGAGGAACGCGGCCAGCGTCTTGCCGGAGCCGGTCGGGGCCACGACCAGCACGTCCGAGCCCGCGCCGATGGCCTGCCACGCCCCGGCCTGGGCCGCGGTGGGCGCGGAGAACGCCCCCGTGAACCAGCCGCGGGTCGCGGGGGAGAAGCCGTCGAGGGCTCGATGTGCGGAGCTGACCATGCGTCCATCCTGCACCCGCACACTGACAATCGCCCTGACCTGCGCGGATACGGCCACAGGGCGCGGTGGCCGGCCGGCCACCGCGAGGGGCGGGAGCCGGTTGTGGTGGAGGGGGCGCGGTGGATGGGGCGCCGGGTTCGGGAGCGGGCTGCGGTGGCGGTCGGGGCGCCCGGGAATGGGCCGCGACGGACGGCCGCGTTGCTCGGCAGCGGGGTGCGAGGGGACGGGCGCGGGCCTCGCGGCGCGGGTGGCGGAGAATGAGGACGTGACAGGTTCGGGGCAGGAGCGGGCACGGCACTGGCAGTACGCGGAGCTGCCCGGTGTCGATCTCCTGCGAGCCCGGTACGTCGAGAAGATCTTCGTACGGCACACCCACGAGAACTTCGTGATCGCCGCCATCGACGAGGGTGTGGAGGTCTTCCACCACGGCGGCGCCGACCAGTACGCCGGTCCCGGCGCGCTCGCCCTCGTCAACCCCGACACCCCGCACACCGGACGCGCCGGGGTCCCCGAGGGCTGGCGCTACGGGGCCGTGTACCCCTCGCCGGAACTCGTCGCGGAGATCGCCGCCGAGACCACCACCCTGCGCGGCGCCCCCGGCTTCACCCGCCCCGTCCTCGACGACCCCTACGCGGCCGGCCTGGTCCACCAGGTGCTCCGCGCCGCCGACGAGGGCAACGCGCTGGCCGCCGACACCCTGCTGCGGGTCGCCGTCACCCGGCTGCTGCGCCTGAACGGCGGGCCCCTGCCCCAGCGGGCCGTGCGGACCGCGGGCGCCCGGCTCGCGGCACGCGCGCGTGCCGTGCTGGACGAGCGGATGGCCGAGCCGCCGACGCTGGAGCGGCTCGCGGCCGACCTCGGCACCAGCTCGTTCGCCCTGTTGCGCGCGTTCCGGGACGCCTACGGGATGCCGCCGCACACCTGGCTGACCGACGCCCGGGTGCGCCGGGCACGTCATCTTCTGGACGCCGGTTCCGCCCCCGCCGAGGCGGCCGTCGCCGTCGGCTTCACCGACCAGCCGCACCTCAACCGACACTTCACCCGGATCGTGGGCGTGCCCCCGGGCGCCTACCAGCGGGAGCGCAAGAACGTACAAGACGCGGCGGGGCGGCTCCTCCTACCGTCCGACACGTGGCAGAACAGACAGCTCTCGCGGACCCTCACAGTGAAGAAGGCGGAAAACCCGACGCCGCCGTCGTCCGCGACGCACTCGGAGTCGGGACCGCCGTCGGACTGTCCGGTTTCGCCTTCGGGGTGACCTCGGCCGGCAGCGGCCTCAGCCTGCCGCAGACCTGCGCGCTCAGCCTCCTGGTGTTCACCGGGGCCTCGCAGTTCGCCCTGGTGGGCGCGCTCGCGGCCGGCGGCAACCCGCTCACCGCGGCCGCCGGCGCCTTCTTCCTGGGAGTGCGCAACGCGTTCTACGGACTGCGCCTGTCGCAGCTCCTCGCCCTCCCGCGCGCGGTGCGCCCGTTCGCCGCGCACTGGGTGATCGACGAGACCACGGCCGTCGCGCTCGCCCAGCCAACCCGCCGGGGCGTCCGGCTCGGCTTCACGGTCACCGGTCTGACGCTGTACCTCCTGTGGAACCTCACCACGCTGGTCGGCGCGGTCGGCGCCGAGGCCATCGGGGACACCGACGCGTGGGGCCTGGACGCCGCCGGGCCCGCCGTGTTCCTGGCCCTGCTGGCACCCATGCTGAAGTCCGCCACGGAACGCGCGGTCGCGGGCATCGCGGTCCTGCTGGGGCTCGGTCTGCTGCCCGTGCTGCCCGCCGGAGTACCCGTCCTGGTGGCCGCGCTCGCCGCGCCCGCCGTGCTCTACGTGACCGGGCGCCGCCCCGCGCGGACCGGCGGCGACACGCCCAGCGGTAAGCCCGGCGGCACGGCGGCGACCCCGGCGCCGACTCGCGCCGAGGCACCGACCGGCGTCCCGGAGGGGGCACCCGAGGACATATCGCACGACACACCGCACCACACACCGCACGGCACATCGCACGACGACGTACCGCACGACGCATCTGGGGAAGACCGTTGAACATCTGGATCGCCATCGGAGCCACCGCCGTCGGCTGCTACGTCGTCAAGCTGATCGGCCTCCTGATCCCCGCCGGGGTGCTGGAGCGGCCCCTCGTGCAGCGACTCGCCGCCCTGTTGCCCGTCGCGCTCCTGGCCGCCCTCACGGCGCAGCAGACCCTGGCGGACGGGCGGGTCCTGGTCGTGGACGCGAAGGCCGCCGGGCTCGCCGCGGCGGCCGTGGCGCTGATCCTGCGTGCCCCCTTCCTGCTGGTGATCGCCGCTGCCGTGGTGGTGACGGCCGGGGTCCGCGCGATCGCGGGCTGACCGTCCCGCCGGGCCGGCCTCCTCAGCCGAGCGCTCTGCCATGCGCCCGAAGGGTGCGCAGCGCCTCGATCGTCACCAGGGGACGGCTCTCCAGGGCGGTGCCCGGCGCCCACTGACGCCAGCGGACCGGCCAGCCGCCGTCCTCCTGCTGCTCGCCCGCGAGATGGTCGAGGGAGCGCGCCATCTCCTCGTCGGTGAACCACCCGCGCGCGAGCGAACCCGGAGTGCTCGCGTAGTCGTGCGGGAAGTGGTGCTCACCCTCCGCGTAGCCGGGCGCCACGGGGAAGGCCGCCGGGTCACCGGGGTCGAGGACGACGAGCCGGTCCTCGCGGACGAGACGGCCGAGCCGGTCGGCGCAGGCCTCCGCACGCGGGCGGTCGGCCGCCGAGTCGAGGAAGGCGACCGCCGCCTGGATCTCGTACGGATGGGACCGCTCCAGGGAGTCGACCGCCTGCCAGCAGAAGTCGGTGGCCCGGAACAGCCAGGCGTGCCACACCTCGTTGCGGTGCAGCAGACCCACCACCGGACCGGTGGCGAGGAGTTCGCTCGGCGGGTCGTCCACGATCGGCAGGAACGGCGCCGCCGGGTAGCCGCGCTGGCTGGGATGGATCGCCGGCAGCGCGCCGTCCGCTGTCGACACCGAGGTCAGATAGCGGCACACGCGTTCGACCCGCTGCCCGCCGCAGCGCCCGATCGAGTCGAGGACCCGCAGCGCGTGCCCGGTGTGCAGCGGCTGGCTGACCGGACCGCGCAGATCGGGTTCGAGCGCGTGACCGTACCCCTCGTCGTCGTTGCGGTACGCCGCCAGCGCGGTCTCCACCGGGTCGGCGCCACCGCCGAGGAAGTGGTACGCGAAGCGCCGCTGTTCCAGCACGCGCGCGGTGAGCCAGATGAAGTGCTCGGCGCGCGCGAGCGGGGAACGCGCCGGGGGCGTCTGGGGGAGTGGGGAAGCTCCTGTTTCGGCCATGCTTCAGACCGTAGGGCGCGAAGCGGTCCCGGCATGCGGTACCGGCTCGGGCCCACCCTCAGGGGCGGGATACTGGAGTCATGCGGTTGACGGTCTTTTGGCAGCGAATGGCTGATCACTTCGGCGCGGCATACGCCGACACCTTCGCGCGCGATCACGTGATGACGGAACTCGGCGGGCGCACCGTCAACGAGGCGCTGGACGCGGGCTGGGAGGCCAAGGACGTCTGGCGCGTGGTGTGCGCGTCGATGGACGTTCCGTACGAAAAGCACTGACAGGGACCCGAAAAGCACCTGGTCGGAACCGGGGCTCGTCTCTGACGGGCATCGAACAGGGGGGATCGGGACCGATTGTCGGTGGCGTGGGCGAGACTTGCTCCGTGGCCCCGACAGACGACGACACGCAGGTCGACCAGCAGGCATCCCCGTCCGGCACGACACCCCCCGACCCGCCCGGAGAGGGCGTCGTCGCACAAGGTGCCCGTATGCCGCGCTGGCTGCCGCGAGCCATGGTGCTCGCGCTGGCGCTCGTCGCCTCGTTCCAGTTGGGCAGTTGGGCGTTCCACCAGCTCACGGGCCTGTTGATCAACATCTTGATCTCGTTCTTCCTGGCCCTCGCCATCGAACCGGCGGTGAGCTGGATGGCCGCGCGGGGCATGCGCAGGGGGCTGGCCGCGTTCCTCGTCTTCCTCGGCTCGCTGATCCTGATCGCCGGGTTCGTCACACTCCTCGGCTCGATGCTCGCGGGGCAGATCATCAAGATGGTCGAGGGCTTCCCGGACTACCTCGACTCCGTCATCAACTGGATCAACACCCACTTCCACACCGACCTGAGACGGGTCGACATCCAGGACAGCCTGCTCCACTCCGCCTGGCTGCGGAAGTACGTGCAGAACAGCGCCACCGGCGTCTTGGACGTCTCCGGGCAGGTCCTGGGCGGTCTCTTCCAGCTGCTGACGATCGCGCTGTTCTCGTTCTACTTCGCCGCCGACGGACCGCGGCTGCGGCGCGCGCTCTGCTCGGTGCTGCCGCCCGCCCGGCAGGCCGAGGTGCTGCGCGCCTGGGAGATCGCCGTCGACAAGACCGGCGGCTACCTCTACTCGCGCGGCCTGATGGCGCTGATCTCGGGAGTGGCGCACTACATCCTGCTGGAGGCGCTCGGCGTGCCCTACGCGCCCGTGCTCGGCGTCTGGGTCGGTGTGATCTCCCAGTTCATCCCGACCATCGGCACCTATCTCGCGGGCGCCCTGCCGATGCTGATCGCCTTCACCGTCGACCCCTGGTACGCGCTGTGGGTGCTCGTCTTCGTCGTGATCTACCAGCAGTTCGAGAACTACATGCTGCAGCCCAAGCTGACCTCCAAGTCGGTGGACATCCACCCGGCGGTCGCCTTCGGGTCCGTCATCGCGGGCACCGCGCTTCTCGGAGCCGTCGGCGCCCTGATCGCCATCCCCGCCGTGGCCACGCTCCAGGCGTTCCTCGGGGCCTATGTGAAGCGGTACGAGGTCATGGACGACCCGCGCGTCCACGGCCACCGCACGCGCGGCTCGGAGGGGATCGTCGCGCGCGTGCGGCGACTCCTCGACCGGTGACGTTCACCTCTCACCAGGTGAGCACCGCCTCGACGCCGGCGGCGAGGACGGCGGCGGCGTAGCAGCCGACCGCCCCCGACAGGACGCGGTCCCGGGTCCGTTCGCTCCAGTCGGTGCGGGACAGCAGCCAGGCCAGCGCGGGCAGTACCAGGACGGCGTGCAGGCTGACCCCGTGCAGCGGCTTGAGCGAAGCCGTCGAGTGGTAGGCGGCCCGCTGGTGGCCGGTGCGGGTGAGGACGACCCCGCGCGCGATCATCGCGGCCCCGGAGGCCAGCGCGACGAGCAGGATCGCGAACCCGGAGCGCAGGGCGAGCGGCATGCCCCGGGGACCGGCGGGCCGGTTCCGGAACGACGCGACCGCGAACAGGGTCAGCACCACGACCAGGACGGCGCCGCCCGCCGCGAGCGTCATGGACACCGCCGTGTCGAAGCCGGTCTCCATGTCGAGATGTGAGGGCACCCGGCGCCACGCCTGGAGGGTGATCCCGCCGACCTCCACCACACAGTCCGCCGCGAACACGACGAGCAGCGCGGCACGCGGCCGTGCCCCCACGCGCAGGTACGACGTGACCCAGGTGACCGCGATCAGCGTCAGCCCGAAGGAGAGCCCGAAGGTGACGGGCTTGCGCCAGGACACCGGGCCGTCCCAGGGACCCCCGTCGACGGCGAGGACCAGCAGATGCGCGCATCCCGACAGCACGAGCAGGGCGCCCGTGGCGTGGCAGAGCCGCTCGGCCGGACGGAGCGGGAGCCTCGGCGGGGTCAGGGGGCGGGCCCTCGTCGTTTCCATGGCGCACAGCGTGCCCGGCGGACCGGGCGGACGTCGTCGTACTCCCGAAGGCGCCGGGGCTACGCCCTCGGGAGTAGCCCCGGCGCCTTTCTGTTCCGTTCTGTCCTTCTGTTCTGTCGGGCGGGTGGCGAGCCCCCGGCCGGAGAGAAACCGGAAATCCGGGGCGTTGTCGGACCGTGAACGTAGTCTCGGAGGTGCCGCGTGGTGCGCTTGACACGAAAATCGAACATCCATTCTTATGGAAGTTCCGGCGGAGCCCTCGACGGGGATTTCGGCAGGGTTTTCGTGGAGATGTGCCCGAGTTATCCACAGGCCGGACGGGCGTCGGGGCGCATTGTCAGTGGCAGGCGTTAGCGTCTTTGACGTGAAGCGATCGACTCAAGCAAACCGGGTGGAACCCATGGCAGGAACCGACCGCGAGAAGGCGCTCGACGCCGCGCTCGCGCAGATTGAACGGCAGTTCGGCAAGGGCGCTGTCATGCGCCTGGGCGAGCGGCCGAATGAGCCCATCGAGGTCATCCCCACCGGGTCGACCGCGCTCGACGTCGCCCTCGGCGTCGGCGGGCTCCCGCGCGGCCGCGTGGTCGAGGTCTACGGCCCGGAGTCCTCCGGTAAGACGACCCTGACGCTGCACGCCGTGGCGAACGCGCAGAAGGCCGGCGGCCAGGTGGCGTTCGTCGACGCCGAGCACGCCCTCGACCCCGAGTACGCGAAGAAGCTCGGCGTCGACATCGACAACCTCATCCTGTCCCAGCCGGACAACGGCGAGCAGGCCCTGGAGATCGTGGACATGCTGGTCCGCTCCGGCGCGCTCGACCTCATCGTCATCGACTCCGTCGCCGCCCTGGTGCCGCGCGCGGAGATCGAGGGCGAGATGGGCGACTCGCACGTGGGTCTCCAGGCCCGTCTGATGAGCCAGGCCCTGCGGAAGATCACCAGCGCGCTCAACCAGTCGAAGACCACCGCGATCTTCATCAACCAGCTCCGCGAGAAGATCGGCGTGATGTTCGGCTCCCCAGAGACCACCACCGGTGGCCGGGCGCTGAAGTTCTACGCCTCGGTGCGACTCGACATCCGCCGCATCGAGACGCTCAAGGACGGCACCGACGCGGTCGGCAACCGTACGCGCGTCAAGGTCGTCAAGAACAAGGTCGCGCCGCCCTTCAAGCAGGCCGAGTTCGACATCCTCTACGGGCAGGGCATCAGCCGCGAGGGCGGCCTGATCGACATGGGCGTGGAGAACGGCTTCGTCCGCAAGGCCGGCGCCTGGTACACGTACGAGGGCGACCAGCTCGGCCAGGGCAAGGAGAACGCCCGTAACTTCCTGAAGGACAACCCCGACCTCGCCAACGAGATCGAGAAGAAGATCAAGGAGAAGCTGGGCGTCGGTGTGAAGCCCGAGCAGCCCACCGCCGAGCCCGGCACGGACGCCGCTGTCTCGGCCGCACCGGACGACACCGCGAAGGCGGTTCCGGCGCCGGCGGCCAAGGCCACCAAGTCCAAGGCCGCGGCGGCCAAGGGCTAGCCCATGACACGGCGAACCGACTGGGCCGAGTACGCCTCCCCTGCCGCCCCCTCGGCGCCGGGGCAGGGGTACGGCGGGGGCGACGCCGGCCCGGACGGAGAGGGTGACGGTGACGGTGACGGAGCGTACGGCGGTGCCGGGGGGTACGGCGGCCGTTCGTACGGCCCCGCCGACGGCGGCTTCGGCGGCGGGGACGGCTGCTTCGCCGACGGTCCGGGCGACGGTGATCCGGACGGCGGCGCGCCCCCCTTCGGGGCGCGGCGAAGTGACGGCACGCCGGGTGAGGGTTCCCGGCGTGGCGGTGGACGTGGTGCGGGCGGACCGCGTGGGGGACGGGGGCGTCGGAGACGCGGCGGTTTCGGCGAGCCGTCCGACGACCCGCGGGACGGAGGCACCCCCTCCTCGTCGAGGGCCGAGAAGGGGGAGCCCCCGAGGGACCCGGCTGAGCAGGCGCGCGCGATCTGCCTGCGTCTGCTCACCGGGACCCCGCGTACGCGCAAGCAGCTCGCGGACGCGTTGCGCAAGCGAGAGATCCCGGACGAGGTCGCGGACGAGGTCCTGTCCCGGTTCGAAGAGGTCGGGCTGATCAACGACAGCGCCTTCGCCGACGCCTGGGTCGAGTCCCGGCATCACGGCCGTGGGCTCGCCAGACGGGCGCTCGCCCAGGAGCTGCGGACCAAGGGCGTGGAGCCGACGCTGATCGACGAGGCCGTCGGACAGCTCGACTCCGAGCAGGAGGAGGCGACCGCGCGGGAGCTGGTCGCCCGCAAGCTGCGTTCCACCCGCGGGCTCGACCGCGACAAGCGGCTGCGGCGCCTCGCGGGCATGCTCGCCCGCAAGGGTTACTCCCAGGGCATGGCGCTGCGCGTGGTCCGGCAGGCGTTGGAGGAAGAGGGGGAGGACACGGAGGGGCTGGGGGAGGAGGGGTTCTGAGTGAGGCGGTGAGGTTCCGGGCCCGCCCAGCCCAGATGTGCCGACCTTTCGGCGGTCGGCCTCACGGGCTCTGAACGGCAGCTGGTTCTACGGGATTCGAGTGTGGGCCGGTCACGGGATTTGAACGTCGGCCGGGCTCATGGGATTTGAGTGTCGGCCGTCGCCGGATCTGAACGGCGGCCGGGCTCATGGGACTTGCACGTCGGACGGTCTGGCGGGCTCTGAACACGGTGGACGCGCGGGGGCGCCGATCGCGTTCGGAGCCTCTCGGGCGCGGGAGGCGGGGCACAGGGCGCGGGAGCCCGGCAGTCGGCGGTACCGGGAGGTAGGTGAGAGGCGGCACCTGCGAAGGTGCCGCCGCCCGTCTCGACGGACTTCTCCAGCCTCGACACGTAGGGGGCGCCTCTCGCCTGAGGGCGCACCCGCCGCCCGCGGGCGGCCCGAGAGGGGCCGGCTGCCCAACCGAGCGCGCCCGACCCCCGGCGGGGCGGCGGGTCAGGCCTCCGTGTCGGCGGGTGCGACGACCGGAAGGCCGGCCGCCTTCCACGCCTGGAAGCCGCCCACCAGATCGGTCGCCCGGTGCAGCCCCAACTGACGCAGGGAGGCGGCGGCGAGACTCGACGCGTATCCCTCGTTGCAGAACACCACGACCTTCAGGTCATGGCTGGTGGCTTCCGGGGCGCGGTGGCTGCCGTTGGGGTCGAGCCGCCACTCCAGTTCGTTCCGCTCGACGACCAGGGCGCCGGGGACCAGACCGTCGCGGTCGCGCAGGGCCGCGTAGCGGGTGTCGACCAGGAGCACCTCACCGGCCCGGGCGGCCTCGTACGCCTCCTTGGCCTCGATCCGGTCGAGGCCGGCGCGGACCTGCTCCAGCAGTTCGTCGATGCCGACGGGGGGCGGGGTGCTCACTGCCAGTCCTCCGGACGCTCGACGTGCTCCAGGCGCAGCACCTGGCCGGTACGGCTGTAGCGGCGGATCTGCGGCAGCGGCGGGTAGTAGGCGTGGACCGAGATCGCGTGCTCCTCGGTCGACTCGTTGAGGACCTCGTGCACGTGGTGGCGGCCGAAGGCGCGGCCGGTGCCGGCGGACAGGGTGCGGTGGCGGTCGATGTCCTCGTTGAGTTCGAGGGTCTTCCAGCCGTCGGCGGGCAGGCGGGCGGCGAGCGAGTTCTCCTTGAGTTCGCCCGACGCGGTGAGGAAGGCGCCGACCGACTCGGCGTGGTCGTGCCAGCCGGTACCGGTACCGGGGGGCCAGCCGATCAGCCAGGCCTCGCTGCCGCCGGGTCCTTCGAGCCGCACCCAGGTGCGGCCCTGGGGGTCGAGGGGGAGCGAGGCGATCAGCTCGGCGTCGGCTGCCGTACGGCGGACGAAGGCGAGCAGGTCGGCCTGGGTGGGGGCGCCGGAGGGCGCGGGGACAGCGGGGGAGACGCGGGCAGAAGGTGACACAGACACTCGGACCGTCCTGAGGTTCGCGAGAGGAGCGCGCGAGAGCACGGCTGCGGCGCGCGGAAGATGGGGATGCGAAGTCAGAAGGACGGGCGACACACGCAGCCCGCATAGCGGAGGAGGTCCATATGGACCCTCCGCCACAGGCGCACACAGGTGTCGGTCACGCTCCGGAGTAGACCATGGTGGTGCGGGCCGGTCAACTCACTGTCACTATGTGGACCGCTGAGGCCCACGGTGATGCGTAGTCCTTGCTCGCGCGGTCACAGAGCGTTCGGCTCCGGCCGGGGGAAGGCTTCGGTGAGGGGCTTGTCCCCGGCCGGGATTCCGCTCCGACGGAGGGCCGGTCCCGGCCGGGGAGCGGTACCGGCAAGGTCCCGTCTCCGGAGGGTGCTCCGCGTCCTGACGGCCGGGTGCCGTCCCACAGCGGGGCTGGGTGCCGTCCCAGCAGGAGACCGGCGGCCCCCGCCCGGAGTCGTTTCCTGGCAGGTGATCACCCCCTCCGCCGGACTCACTTGCGGCCGGCCGTCGCCTCCGCCTCCGTCGTCCCCTCTGCCGTGGCTTCCGTCGCCTCCGTCGGGGCCGGTCCGCCGAGTGCCGCCTCGGCCGCCTCGTAGAGATCGGCAGGGCGGACGCCGCTGAGCGCGGTGACCAGATGGCCGTCGGGCCGGACGAGGAGCACGGTGTGGGCGGCGGCGCCCGGATAGCTCTCGGCGACGAGCAGTTCGGCCGGGTGCGGCAGCGCGGTCACGGCGGCGGCGAGCCGGGGCATGATGCCGGCCGTCACCCAGTGCTTGCGCTCCCACACACCGGTGCCCGGCGCGATCAGCACGACGAGCAGGACCCCGCGCCCGAGCCGTTCACGCAGCGGGACGAAGGAGCCGTCCTCGGCGGTGACCCGCACGTCGGTGACCGGCGCGCCGGGCTCGGTGCCGACGACGGCCTGGGAGTCGGCGGGCGGGGGAGCGAGCGGGGAGTCGGCGTAGATCCCCGGCGCGCCCAGCGGCCCGCGTCCGAGGTGACCGTCCGTGAGGATCGCGTCGTGTCCCCGGGCGGAGCCGGGGACGTAGGCGCGCAGTCCGCCACCGCCCCGCAGGACGGGGAGTGCCTGGTCGGCGGCGCGCAGCCGGGCGGCGACCACGGCGCGCCGCTCGGCCTGGTAACTGTCGAGCAGGGCGTCGTGCGGGCCGTGATGCCAGGCGAGCGCCAGTTTCCAGGCGAGGTTGTCGGCGTCCCGCAGTCCTTCGTCCAGCCCCTGCGTTCCGAGGGCGCCGAGCAGGTGGGCCGCGTCCCCGGCGAGGAAGACCCGCCCCACGCGCCACCGCCGGGCGAGCCGGTGGTGCACGGTGTGGACGCCGGTGTCGAGCAGCTCGTACGCGGGAGTGGAGCCGCCGCTCCAGCCGCCGAGGGTCTCCCTGACGCGCGCCACCAGCAGGTCGGGCGTGACCAGGTCCTTGCTCTGCGGCAGCAGCCAGTCCAGACGCCACACGTCCTCGGCGAGGGGGCGCGCGGTCACTTCCCCGGCGGAGGGTCCCGACGTCCGCCACGGCGGCAGGCGGTGCAGCAACGCTTCTCCGGGCCAGGGGAGTTCGGCGCGAAGGGCGGCCACCGCGTGCCGTTCGACGGCGGTACGGCCGGGGAAGCGGATGTCCTGGAGCTTGCGGACCGTGGAGCGCGGGCCGTCGCAGCCGACCAGGTAACTGCCGCGCCACCACGTGCCGTTGGGGCCCCGGGTGTGCGCGGTGACGCCCGAGGCCTCCTGCTCGACGGAGTCGAGTCGGCTGTTGACGGCCACCTTGACGAGCCGCTCGTGGACGATCGCCTCGCGCAGCACGGCGGTCAGTTCGTGCTGGGCGATGTGCAGCGGGGCGCTGAACTCCCCGGCCGTCTCCGGGGCTTCCGTACTCCTGGGCGTACCCGCCGCCCCGCCGGTGACGGCCCCCCGAGGGCCGCCACCACGGGAGACCTCGGCGCCCCGGGACCCGAAGCCGCCCGCGTCTCCGGCTCCGGCTCCGGCTCCGCCGAAGACGACCTCGCGCATCACCTGCTTGCGCCGCATCGACCGCCATCCGGCCCAACGGAACCCCACGGTGTCGAGCGGGCGCCCCGTGAGCCTGCCGACGAGCGCGGCCGTGTCCTCGCGCAGCACCACACTCCGCGCGAGCCGCTGCTCGTCCTTGCCCGGCCCCTCGTCGAGCACCACGGAGGGGACCTCCTGGCGGGCCAGCGCAAGGGCGAGCGTGAGCCCGACGGGCCCTGCTCCGACGATGATCACCGGGTCCACGACGCGGTGCCCCCTGCCCGGAGCGGTGTCCTGAGAGACGTACGGGAACAGGCAGGTGGAGCGGGGTGCACGATCACAGAACGTATGCAACCTATTGCCGGTGCTTGCGTCAAGTGACGGGGGCAGTGGCGATCATGCCACTGCCCCCACCCGCCACTGCCCCATCGTCCAAGCGGATTGACTGCTTGTCAGAAGTTGGCGCCTGTTCCCGCCGTACCAGCGATCGACGCGTCGTCCGGCGCGAGCACCGCGCCCGTCGACTTCTTGGCGCGCCGCAGCCGGCCTTCCAGCCAGGAGGCGAAGCTGGTGATCGCGAAGTTCACGATGATGAAGATGACGGCGACCACGATGAAGCTCTGGATGACGTTGGCGTAGTTGGCCGCGAGGGTGCTGCGCGCCGTGAGCAGCTCCTGGTAGCCGATCATCACGCCGCCCAGCGCGGTGTCCTTCACGATGACCACGAGCTGGCCGACGATCGCCGGCAGCATCACCGTGACCGCCTGCGGCAGCAGGATGCTGCCCATCGTCTGGCCCTTGCGCAGCCCGATGGCGTACGCGGCCTCCGTCTGTCCCCTGGGCAGGGCGAGGATGCCGGCCCGGACGACCTCGGCGAGGACCGAGGCGTTGTAGAGGACCAGGCCGGTGACGACTGCGTAGAACGGGCGGTCCTCGCTGGCGATGCCGGCCGAGCGGGAGTACAGCTCGTTCGCGAACAGCATCAGCAGCAGGACCGGGATCGAGCGGAAGAACTCGACCACGGCACCGGCCGGAACGCGCACCCAGCGGTGGTCGGAGAGCCGGGCGATGCCGAAGACGGCGCCCAGCGGAAGGGCGATCACCATGCTCAGCGCGGCGGCCTTCAGGGTGCCCAGAAGCCCCGGCCACAGATAGGTTCTCCAGGCGTCCGCCGTGGTGAACGGCTCCCACAGGTCCCACTTGAGCTGGTTCTTGTCGTCCATCGCCGTCCAGATCCACCACAGGATCAGGGCGAGCAGGACGAAGAACACGACAGAGAGGAGCACATTGCGGCGCTTGGCCCGGGGACCGGGGGCGTCGTAGAGGACGGAAGTCATCGCTTCACCGCCAGTCGCTTGCCCAGCCAGCCGAGGATGAGGCCGGTGGGGAGGGTCAGGACCACGAACCCGAAGGCGAAGACGGCGGCGATGAGGACCGTCTGCGCCTTGGCCTCGATGATCGTCTTCATCAGGGTGGCGGCCTCGGCCACGCCGATGGCGGCGGCCACGGTGGTGTTCTTGGTCAGCGCGATCAGCACGTTCGCCAGCGGGACGATGACGGAACGGAAGGCCTGCGGCAGCACGACGAGCCGCAGGGTCTGGCCGAAGCTGAGCCCGATCGCCCGCGCCGCCTCCGCCTGCCCGACGGGCACGGTGTTGATCCCGGAGCGCAGCGCCTCGCAGACGAAGGCCGCCGTGTAGGCGACGAGACTGAGCACCGCGAGCCGGAAGCCCTGGAGCTTGAAGTCGTCCGCGGCGCCCAGCGTCACGCCGAAGATGTCGGCGAGACCGAGCGAGCTGAAGACGATGATGACGGTCAGCGGGATGTTCCGGACGATGTTCACGTAGGCGGTGCCGAACCCGCGCATCAGCGGGACCGGGCTGACCCGCATCGCGGCCAGCAGGGTGCCCAGGACCAGGGAGCCGATGCCGGAGTAGACGGTGAGTTTCACCGTCATCCAGAACGCCCCCAGGACGTCATAACCTTGAAGAAAGTCGAACACGATCTCCCGCGCTTCCGGGTGGTGGCGTACGTGGCGGACGCGGGGCGCCGCCGCCGTGATCGCGGCGGGCGGCGGCGCACCGGCGGAACCTCGCGTGAGCCGCGGGTTCCTGCGTCACCTGAGGGGCCCTGCGTTGCCCGAGGTCCCCGCTGTGCCTGGAGACCTCGGACGGTCGGACTGCTGTCGGACTACTTGACGATCGCGCCGATCTTCGGGGCCTGCTCGTTCTTGTAGTTCGCCGGGCCGAAGTTCTTCTTGACCGCCGCGTCCCAGGAGCCGTCGCTGACCATCTTGGTGAGAGCGGCGTTGATCTTCTTCTCCAGGGCGGAGTCGCCCTTCTTGATGCCGACGCCGTAGTTCTCGTTGCTGAGCTTGAGGCCGACGAGCTTGAACTGGCCCTTGTACTTGTCCTGCGCGGCGAAGCCCGCGAGGATCGAGTCGTCCGTGGTCACCGCGTCGACGGCACCGCTCTGCAGACCGGCGATGCACTCCGAGTAGCCGCTGTACTGGCGCAGGTTGGCCTTCGGGGCGATCGTCTTCTGGACGTTCTGCGCCGAGGTCGAGCCGGTCACCGAACACAGCTTCTTGCCGTTGAGGTCGGTGCCCTTGGCGATCTTCGAGTCGGCCTTGACGAGCAGGTCCTGGTGGGCGAGCAGGTAGGGGCCGGCGAAGTCGACCTTCTGCTTGCGCTCGTCGGTGATCGAGTAGGTGGCCGCGATGAACTTCACGTCGCCACGGGCGAGCGCGTTCTCACGGTCGGCGCTCTTCGTCTCGACGAAGTCGATCTGGCTGGGCTTGTAGCCGAGTTCCTTGGCCACATAGGTGGCGACGTCCACGTCGAAGCCGGAGAAGGAGCCGTCCGGCTGCTTCAGGCCGAGACCGGGCTGGTCGTACTTGATGCCGACCTTGATCTTGCCGCCGCCCGAGGAACCGCTGTCGTCCTTGTTGTCCGAACCGCACGCGGTGGCGGTGGCGGTGAGAGCGAGCACGGCGGCCGAGGCGGCTACGACCTTGGAGAGCTTCATGGTGAACATCCTTTGCGTGAGGAAAAGAAGTACGGGCTGTCGAAGACTGGGGTCGTGCGACGGTTTCAGTGGTGCAGGATCTTCGACAGGAAGTCCTTGGCGCGGTCGCTGCGCGGGTTGCTGAAGAACTGGTCCGGCACCGCCTCCTCGACGATGCGGCCGTCGGCCATGAACACCACGCGGTTGGCGGCCGAACGGGCGAAGCCCATCTCGTGGGTGACGACGATCATGGTCATGCCGTCGCGGGCGAGCTGCTGCATGACCTCCAGGACCTCGTTGATCATCTCGGGGTCGAGTGCCGAGGTCGGCTCGTCGAAGAGCATGACCTTGGGGTCCATCGCCAGCGCCCGCGCGATCGCGACACGCTGCTGCTGGCCGCCGGACAACTGCGCCGGGTACTTGTCCGCCTGTGTGCCGACACCGACGCGGTCGAGCAGGGTGCGGGCCTTCTCCTCCGCCGCCTTCTTGTCGGTCTTGCGGACCTTGACCTGGCCCAGCATCACGTTCTCCAGCACGGTCTTGTGCGCGAAGAGATTGAAGGACTGGAAGACCATGCCGACGTCGGCCCGGAGCCGGGCCAGCCCCTTGCCCTCCTGGGGCAGCGGCTTGCCGTCGATCGAGATGTCACCCGAATCGATGGTCTCCAGGCGGTTGATCGTCCGGCAGAGCGTGGACTTCCCGGACCCGGACGGTCCGATGACCACGACGACCTCACCCCGTGTGATCGTCAGGTCGATGTCCTGGAGTACGTGCAACGCGCCGAAGTGCTTGTTGACGCTCTTCAGGACGACCAGCTCGTCGGTCCCGGCCAGGTCGTCCTGGGCCACCGATACTTCGGTCATCGCTTTTGGGCTCCGTCCTCCTCGGTTTCGCAGGACAGTAGTGACCCGGCACGACCAGCGTCATTACATCTGAGGGGAACTTGAGCATCACGATCCGGTAGCAATCGGACACGTGTCGTAGCGACCCGTGCGCGGGCGCGTACCGGCTGGGTAACGGAAGTAGCAGGCAACCCGAAGACTCTTGACGCCGTCCTGCTCCATCGGAGTGACTTCCTTCTTGGCGCACGCGCGCGTGCGCCGCGTTCTACGCGCCGAGACCGTACGGCCGGTGAACGAGACCGTACGACCGGTGCGCATGGCACCGTACGACCGATGAACCGGAGGGGGCCGGAATGAGACTGCTGCTCGTCGAGGACGACAACCACGTCGCCGCGGCCCTGTCCGCCGTGCTCGCCCGGCACGGCTTCGACGTCACCCACGCCCGCAGCGGCGAGGAGGCCCTCCAGGCGCTCGTCCCGGAGAGCGACGGATTCGGGGTCGTCCTGCTCGACCTCGGACTGCCCGACCAGGACGGCTACGAGGTCTGCGGCAAGATCCGCAAGCGCACCGCCACCCCGGTGATCATGGTGACCGCGCGCGCGGACGTCCGCTCCCGCATCCACGGCCTCAACCTCGGCGCCGACGACTACGTGGTGAAGCCGTACGACACCGGGGAACTGCTCGCCCGTATCCACGCCGTCGCCCGGCGCACCAGCCACGACGACACCGCCGCCCCCGGCGAGGACGCGCTGCTGCTCGGCCCCGTCCGCATCGAACTCCCCAACCGGCAGGTCACCGTCGACGGCGCGACCGTCCAGCTCACCCGCAAGGAGTTCGACCTGCTCGCGCTGCTCGCCCAGCGGCCCGGCGTGGTGTTCCGCCGCGAGCAGATCATCAGCGAGGTGTGGCGCACGAGCTGGGAGGGGACCGGACGCACCCTCGAGGTGCACGTCGCCTCGCTGCGCTCCAAACTGCGCATGCCGGCGCTGATCGAGACCGTGCGCGGCGTCGGATACCGGCTCGTCGCCCCGGCCGGATAGCGGGCCCGGGTGCGCACACGTCTCCTGCCGCTGCTCATCGTCCTGATGGCGGCCGTCCTGCTCGCCCTCGGCGTACCGCTCGCCGTCAGCGTCGCCGCGGCCCAGCAGCAGCGTGTCGTCGTCGACCGCATCGACGACACCGCGCGCTTCTCCGCGCTCGCCCAGTACGTCACCGAACCGCCGAGCGGCACTCAGGGCGGCTTCCCCGACGAACGCGGCGAGACGCTGCGCAACGAGCTGGCCCGCTACTACGACGTGTACGGCATCCGCGCCGGTGTCTTCTACCGCGACGACAAGCCGATGGCCAACGCCCCGGACGACTGGCGGCTGCCCCGGACCGGCGTGGCCCGCGACGCCTTCAACGAGGCCCTCGTCAGCCGCCGCAGCCACGACCCGTCCCAGGTCTGGCCCTGGCAGCGGCACCGGCTCGTCGTCGCCTCCCCCGTCATAAAAGACGGCGACGTCATCGCCGTCGTCGTCACCGACTCGCCCACCGGACAGATGCGGTCCGCGACCCTGCACGGCTGGCTGATCATCGGAGCGGGCGAGATCGCCGCGATGCTCCTCGCCGTCGGCGCCGCGCTGCGGCTGACCGGCTGGGTGCTCCGGCCCGTGCGGGTCCTCGACGCCACCACCCACGACATCGCGACCGGACGCCTGAAGTCCCGGGTCGCCGCGGCCGGCGGGCCACCGGAACTCCAGCGCCTGGCCCGGTCGTTCAACGAGATGGCCGACAACGTCGAGGACGTGCTGGAGCAGCAGCGCGCCTTCGTCGCCGACGCCTCGCACCAGTTGCGCAACCCGCTCTCCGCGCTGCTGCTGCGCATCGAGCTGCTCGCTCTCGAACTGCCCGAGGGCAACGAGGAGATCGCCTCCGTCCGCACCGAGGGCAAGCGCCTCGCCCAGGTCCTGGACGACCTGCTCGACCTGGCCCTCGCCGAGCACGCCGAGGCCGACGTGTGCCTCACCGACATCGGCGCGCTGACCGCCGAGCGGGTCGCGTCCTGGCATCCGGTCGCCGAGAGCCGGGGCGTACGGCTGGTGGGGGACTGCCCGGCCACCACCGCCTGGGCCGACCCGGTCACCCTGTCCAGCGCCCTGGACGCGGTGATCGACAACGCGCTCAAGTTCACGCCCGAGGGCGAGAGCGTCGAGGTCACGGTCGCGTCCAACGGCCGGACGTCGACCGTCGTGGTCACCGACGGCGGCCCCGGTCTCACGGACGAGGACCTGACCCGGATCGGCGACCGCTTCTGGCGCAGCGCCGTCCACCAGAACGTGAAGGGCTCCGGCCTCGGCCTCTCCATCTCGCGGGCCCTCCTGGAGGCGGGCGGCGGCTCCATCGCGTACGACCATCACGAACCGCACGGCCTGCGGGTGACCGTGCGGGTGCCCAGGTCGGAGCCCGGCGCGGTGACCTGAGCCCCGTGCGGCAGCCGCCTCGGCGGCAGGCCTGGGCTACGGCTTGATCGAGCGGTAGTAGCGCCGCGCGCCCTCGTGCAGGGGCAGCGGGTCCGTGTAGATCGCGGTGCGCAGGTCCACGAGCTGGGCCGCGTGCACCACGGCGCCGATGCGGTCGCGGCTGGCGATCACCGTGCGGGTGAGTTCCTCGGTCAGCCTCGCGTTCGCGTCGTCCCGGGTGATGAGGAAGTTCGCCACGGCCAGCGTCTGCACGGCCGCCCCGCGCTGCGCCTTCGGGTAGGCGTCGGCGGGCATCACCGCGGCCCGGTAGTAACGCGAGGCGCCGCCCTGCTCGTGCAGCTTCTTGATGAGGTCGCCGCCGATCGGCACCAGCTTGATGTCGTCGGTCTCGGAGAGCCCGAGCACGGCGTTCGTCGGCAGGCCGCCCGACCAGAAGAACGCGTCGATCTGGTGATCCTTGAGCAGCTCCGGCATGGTCGCGATGCCGTTGTCGAACGGCACGATGTCGCTGTCGGGGTCGAGCCCCGCCGCCTGGAGCACATGGTCCGCGATCAGCCGCACCCCGGAACCGCTCGGCCCGACGGCGACCTTGCGGCCCTTCAGGTCCGCCACCGAACGGATGGACGACGAGCGCGGCACCACCAGGTGGACGTAGTCGTCGTACAGCCGCGAGCAGCCGCGCAGCCGGCCCGAGCCCGGCTTGTTCTGCAGGATGTACGTCTCCACGGCGTCGGCCGCCGCGATGCTGAAGTCGGCCTCGCCGGTGGCCACCCGCCGCACGTTCTCCTGCGAGCCGTCGCTGTTCAGCAGCCTGACGTCGACCCCGGGCATGTCCTTGGCCATGGCTCCCTGGAGGAGCGTGCCGTACCGCTGGTACACCCCGGTCGGGGTGCCCGCGCTGAAGGTGATCGTCCCCGAAGGTGACTTCGCGCCGATGGGCAGCAGCCACCACAGCAGCAGCCCGACGACCGCGAGGACGGCCGCTGAGCCGAACAGCGCGGGGCGCTTGCCGATGCGGGGGAGTGCCTGGAGCATGCGCGCGATCCTGCCAGCCTGAGGGCCGTCCTGACCAGGCCGGGAGGTGAAGGAGGGGGTTCCGGGCGAG
>NZ_JBEYFY010000003.1:168745-299665 GCF_040703595.1 Streptomyces sp. NPDC007084 | reverse complement strand
GAGCGATCCCGACCTGCCGGAAGGTGTGGGAGGGGGTTCCGGGCGAGCGATCCCGACCTGCCGGAAGGTGTGGGAGGGGGTTCCGGGCGAGCGATCCCGACCTGCCGGAAGGTGTGGGAGGGGGTTCCGGGCGAGCGATCCTGACCTGGCTGGAATGTGGGGAGGGGACTTCGGCGGAGCGATCCAGGCCAGGCCGGGACGCGGGGGAGGGGACTTCGGCGGAGCGATCCTGGCCAGGCCGGGACGTGGACGAGGGGGTTCCGGCGGATCGATAGGCTCGCTGTATGCAGCCGTTCTCCCCGTCGCAGGTGCCCTCGCTCGCCGCCCCGGACGCGTCCCCGGGCGCGCCTTCGGCGGACACGCCGGTCGGCTCCGTCCCCGCCGCCGTCTCGCCCTCGGTTTCCCCTTCCTCCCCTTCCCCCGCTTCCCCGGCCGCGCTGGTCCGGGAGTTCCACCGCGCCTTCGGCCTGGACGCCCGCAGCACCCCGGCCGAGGTCGCCCCGGAACTGGCCGCGCACCGCGGGGAGCTGCTCGCCGAGGAGGCCGCGGAGGCGGCGGAGGTCGCGGTCGAGGGCCCGCTCGACCGGCTGGCGCACGAACTCGCCGACGTCGTGTACGTGGCGTACGGCACGGCTCTCGTCCACGGGATCGACCTCGACGCGGTGATCGCCGAGATCCACCGGGCCAACATGACGAAGATCGGCCCGGACGGTCAGGTCGCCCGCCGCGCCGACGGCAAGGTCCTCAAGGGCGAGCACTACCGGGCACCGGACGTCGCGGAGGTCCTGCGCCGCCAGGGCTGGAAGGCGCCGGAGGCGTAGGGACGGGCGCCGGGGGCCGGGGGCCGAGCCCGGGGTGGGGTATCCGGAGCCGGACAATGGGCCTGGACGCCTGGACGCCTGGACGCCTGGACGCCTGCACCCGGTTGCCCGGCGTCGGGAGCCCGGAGCCTGGGTCCGGGCAACCTCGCACCTGGCGCCCGGACGCCTGGCGGGTGCCGTGCCCTGCCGTGCCCTGCCGGCCGCCGCCCGGACCTGCGGTGATCCGTGCCGCACGCCTCAGCGCAGGCCCCGGCGACTGCCGCGCGCACCCCTTCCACGGCCCCGCGCCCGCTGGTTAACTTCGCGGGGCGGTGCCGAGCGGCGCCGCCGGGGACGATCAAGGGGTGGGCATGGGTGATCAAGGGAGGCGCGTGGACGGGCCGGCCGAACTCGATCTGCCCGTAGAGGGCGGAACGCTGCGCGTCCTGCGGTTCGGCGAGGGACCGCGCCCCGCGCTCGCCGCCCACGGCATCACCGCGTCCGGCATGGCGTTCGGCGCCTTCGCCCGCCTGCTCCCGCCCGAGTGGAGCCTGTTCGCCCCGGACCTGCGGGGCCGCGGCGGCAGCGCCGACGCCCCGGGCCCGTACGGACTCGACCGGCACGCGGCCGACCTGTGCCGACTGGCGGAGGGCCTCGGCGCGGGCTCGCCCGTCGCGCTGACCGGCCACTCGATGGGCGCGTACGTCGCGCTGCTGGCCGCCGCGCGGCGTCCCGAACTGTTCGACCGGCTCCTGCTCGTCGACGGAGGGCTGCCCCTGCCGGTGCCGCCCGGCGCCGATCTCGACGGCATCCTCGACGCGACCCTCGGCCCCGCGATAGCCCGCCTCGGCCTGACGTACGCGACCGACCAGGACTACGTCGACTTCTTCCGCGCTCATCCGGCGCTCGGCCCCTACTGGAACGACGACGTCGAGACGTACGTGCGCTACGACCTCACGGGTCCCCGGGGCGCCCGGCGTTCGAAGGCGCGCGAGGACGCCGTACGGCAGGACGGGCGCGATCTGCTGGCCTCCGGGGACCGGTTCGCGGCGGATCTGGAGCGGCTGTCCGTCCCGGCGCTGCTGCTGCACGCGCCGCTCGGGCTGCTCGGCCAGGAGCCCCCGATGCTGCCGGGCGACCTGGTCGAACGCTGGACCGGCGGACCGGGAGGCCTGCCCACCGAGCTGGTGGAGGACTCCAACCACTACACGATCCTGCTGGGCGACCCCGCGAAGACGGCCGCCGAACGGTTCACCGCCCTCGCCTGACGGCACTGCCTCGCCTGACGGCACTGCCTCGCCTGACGTCACTGCCTCGCCTGACGGCACTGCTTCGCCCGAGGGCACCGCCTCGCCCGAGGGCTCTGACCCGTGCGGCATACCGGCCGTGGGGCTCCGGCGTCCTTACCCACTCCGGCAACCGCCTACCCTTGTCACATGAGCAGCGGCGACCGGAGTCAGGCAGTGGACGTTCAGGAATCCAAGACGTACGAAGTGCGCACCTACGGGTGCCAGATGAACGTCCACGACTCCGAACGGCTCTCCGGGCTGCTGGAGGACGCCGGTTACGTACGGGCCCCCGCGGGCTCGGACGGTGACGCGGACGTCGTCGTCTTCAACACCTGCGCCGTCCGGGAGAACGCCGACAACCGCCTCTACGGCAACCTCGGCCGGCTCGCCCCGATGAAGACCAAGCGGCCCGGCATGCAGATCGCCGTCGGCGGCTGTCTGGCCCAGAAGGACCGCGACACCATCGTCAAGAAGGCGCCCTGGGTGGACGTCGTCTTCGGCACGCACAACATCGGCAAGCTGCCCGTCCTGCTGGAGCGCGCCCGCGTCCAGGAGGAGGCCCAGGTCGAGATCGCCGAGTCCCTGGAGGCGTTCCCCTCCACGCTGCCGACCCGCCGCGAGAGCGCGTACGCCGCCTGGGTGTCGATCTCCGTGGGCTGCAACAACACCTGCACCTTCTGCATCGTCCCGGCGCTGCGCGGCAAGGAGAAGGACCGCAGGACCGGCGACATCCTCGCCGAGATCGAGGCCCTGGTCGGCGAGGGCGTCTCCGAGATCACCCTCCTCGGCCAGAACGTCAACGCGTACGGCAGCGACATCGGCGACCGCGAGGCCTTCAGCAAGCTGCTGCGCGCCTGCGGGCAGATCGAGGGCCTGGAGCGCGTCCGCTTCACCTCGCCGCACCCGCGCGACTTCACCGACGACGTGATCGCCGCCATGGCCGAGACCCCGAACGTGATGCCGCAGCTCCACATGCCGATGCAGTCCGGCTCGGACACCGTCCTGAAGGCCATGCGGCGCTCGTACCGCCAGGAGCGCTTCCTCGGGATCATCGGCAAGGTCCGCGCCGCCATCCCGGACGCCGCGATCACCACGGACATCATCGTGGGCTTCCCCGGCGAGACGGAGGAGGACTTCGAGCAGACCCTCCACGCCGTCCGTGAGGCCCGCTTCGCGCAGGCCTTCACGTTCCAGTACTCCAAGCGTCCCGGCACCCCGGCGGCCACCATGGAGGGGCAGATCCCCAAGGAGGTCGTCCAGGCGCGCTACGAGCGTCTTGTCGCCCTCCAGGAGGAGATCTCCTGGGACGAGAACAAGAAGCAGGTCGGCCGCACCCTGGAGCTGATGGTCGCCGAGGGCGAGGGCCGCAAGGACGGCGCCACCCACCGGCTCTCCGGCCGCGCCCCCGACAACCGCCTGGTGCACTTCACCAAGCCCGACGAAGAGGTCCGTCCCGGCGACGTGGTCACCGTCGAGATCACCTACGCCGCCCCGCACCACCTCCTCGCCGAGGGCGCCGTCCTGAACGTGCGGCGCACGCGCGCGGGGGACGCCTGGGAGAAGCGCAACGCCGCCGCTGCCGCCAAGCCGGCGGGCGTCATGCTCGGCCTGCCGAAGATCGGCGCCCCGGAACCCCTGCCGGTCGCCGCGGGCAGCGGGAGCGGTTGCGGCTGCGACTGAGGGGGTGCGCCTCTACGGGCGACCCCCGGTGACTCCCTGGAGAGTCCTCGGCGACTCAAGGGGCGATAGAGGTGCCTGAGGGCGGTTGAGGGGGCCTGAGGACTGACCGGACTCCGTTCCTGGCACTGTCCGGGCAGCCCCCGTACGGACAGGGTTACGCTGCGGATCATGCTTGTAGCCGCCGCAGTCTGCCCCTGCCCCCCGCTGCTCGTCCCCGATGTCGCCGTCGGTGCGGCGCCCGAGCTGGACCCCGCGCGCGCGGCCTGCACCGACGCGCTCGGCGTGCTCGCCGCGTCCCGGCCCGACCTGCTGGTGGTCGTGGGCCCCGCCGACCCGGAGTTCCGGGGCGCGCACCCCGAAGGAACGCGCGGCTCGTTCCTCCGGGGCGCGCACCCCGAAGGAACGCGCGGCTCGTTCACCGGCTTCGGGGTCGACCTCGCCGTTCGGCTCGGCCGCAAGGGCGCGCCGGACGCGGCCTCCGACGACCCGGACCGGGAACTTCCGGTCTCCCTCGCCGTCGCCGCCTGGCTGCTGGAACGCACCGGCTGGTCCGACGCCCCCGTAGAAGGGCTCGGCGTCGGCGAACCGCTGGACGCCGAGCGGTGTGTGCGGGCAGGGGCCCAGCTCGCCGCGCGGGCCGAGCGCGTGGCGCTCCTGGTGATGGGCGACGCCAGCGCCTGCCGCACGCTGAAGGCGCCGGGCTACCTGGACGAGCGCGCCGCCGCCTTCGACGCGGAGGCCGCCCGGGCCCTGGGGGCGGCGGACGTCGACGCGCTGAAGGCGCTGGACGCCGGACTGGCCCGGGAGTTGAAGGCCGCCGGACGCGCCCCCTGGCAGGTCCTGGCGGGCGCGGCGCAAGGTGCGGGCCTGGCCGGCGCCCTGCTCTACGACGACGCGCCCTACGGAGTCGGGTACCTCGTGGCGGCCTGGTCCTAGGAACCCGCTTCGCCCGGCGCCCGGCGCCCGGCGCCCGGCGCCCAGCGCTTGGCGCTTGGCGGCCAGTGCTTGGCGTCCGGCGGTCGCCCGGCGCTTCGCGTCCAGCGGCCGGCGCCATGGAGAAACGGCCTCTCGGCGACGTAAGAAGGCTATGCAAGACGGCGACGCACGAAGCGACGGACGGCCGCGAGCGCGGGGCTTCGCGGCCGTTCGCCGATGGGGGTCGGGGTCGGTGTGGTCCAGGGCGGGGCCGGGGCGTGGACCGGGCCGGTCAGGACGTCTGAGGCGGTGTGGGCATGTCCGGCGGGGTGGCCCGAGGCGGGGCCGGCGTGTCCGGCGTCGTCGCCGGTCCGTCGCCTTCCTTCGCCGCGAGGCGGTCCACGGCGTCCTTCGCCTTGTCCGTGCCCGTCTGGATCTTGTCGCTGTACTTGTGGTTGGTCTTCTCGTCCACCATCTTGGCGGCCTTGTCCAGACCGTCGGCGACCTTGCTCCCGTGCTGCTGAGCCAGCCCCGAGACCTTGTCCTTCGCCGGCTCCAGCTTGGCTTTCAGATTGTCCATCAGACCCATGGTTCGCCTTCCCTCGCCGGACAGTCGCCTGCGGGCGCTCGCGTCGGCCTCGCCCGTCACGGCCGGCCCGAAGAAGCAGCGCGAATACGCCCATACCGTTCTATACGTTACTCGTGGGGCCGAAGTTCCGCGTCGCCCGGTTCACCCGACCGCGCCCGGCCCTCCCGTGCCCCTCGGCCCGTTAGGGGAGAGGCCCTGGGGTTTGCGAGACTGGGGGCGTGAGCAGCGCACCCCCCGCCCCCCGGGTCATCGCCGTCGTCGGACCGACCGCGGCAGGAAAGTCCGATCTGGGCGTTTTCCTCGCCAAGAGCCTCGGCGGCGAGGTCGTCAACGCCGACTCCATGCAGTTGTACCGGGGCATGGACATCGGCACCGCCAAGCTGACGGACGACGAGCGCGACGGGGTTCCCCACCACCTGCTGGACATCTGGGACGTGACGGTCACCGCCAGCGTCGCCGAGTACCAGCGCCTGGCCCGCGCCCGCATCGACGCCCTGCTCGCCGAGGGCCGCTGGCCGATCCTGGTGGGCGGCTCGGGGCTGTACGTGCGCGGGGCCGTCGACAACCTGGAGTTCCCCGGCACCGACCCCGAGGTGCGGGCCCGCCTGGAGGAGGAGCTGACGCTGCGCGGCTCCGGCGCCCTGCACGCCCGGCTCGCCGCGGCGGACCCGGAGGCCGCGCACGCGATCCTGCCCAGCAACGGCCGCCGTATCGTCCGCGCCCTCGAAGTCATCGAGATCACCGGCAAGCCCTTCACCGCCAACCTGCCCGGCCACGACTCCGTGTACGACACCGTGCAGATCGGGGTCGACGTGACGCGGCCCGAACTGGACGAGCGCATCGCCCGCCGGGTCGACCGGATGTGGGACGCCGGACTCGTCGAAGAAGTGCGCGCACTGGAGGCGCACGGCCTGCGCGCTGGGCGCACGGCCTCCCGCGCGCTCGGGTACCAGCAGGTGCTCGCGGCGCTCGCCGGGGAGTGCACCGACGACGAGGCGCGCGCGGAGACCGTACGCGCGACCAAACGCTTCGCGCGCCGTCAGGATTCATGGTTCCGACGCGACCCCAGGGTGCATTGGCTCAGTGGGGCCGCGGCGGATCTCACAGAACTCCCCGAACTCGCACTGGCGTTGGTCGAACGACCGGTCACAGCCTGATCACGTCATGGCATCGGGACGCTCCGGCCGTCATCGGGGCCTCCGGCGGCGTGCCATCATCGAGCTTCGATCGACCAGTGAAGTCCGAGTTGGGAGGGCGCGTGGCGATGGAGGCCGGCCCTCGCGACACTGCACGAGGCACTGAGCACGGTGCTGTTCCGGACGGAGACGGTCTGAGCGTCGACCCGGACGCCGACGGCGGCGTCGAGCCCGAGCTGGGCGGGGAACCCCTCAGCTCCGACGGACCCGACGACACCCCCGGCGGGGTGATCGCGGACGGGCCCGAACCCGGAGCGATGTCCCCGGAGCCCGAGGTCGAGGTCGAGCTGCGCCCGCAGCGCCGGCTGCGCATCTGGCAGCTCGCGCCGATCGTGGCGCTGGCCGCCACCGGCTCCCTGATGTTCGCCTTCCCGCTGGCCTTCGAGTTCGGTGACGGCGGGGCCGTCGTCGCCATGCTCGGCCTGCTGATCTGCTCGTGCGCCGCCGGCTGGGGCATGATGGCCGCCCGCCGCGTCGGCTACGCCCTGCCCGGCTTCCCGCAGCGCGGCTCCGGCCGCCGTCCCGACTGGCGCGTGGTGATCACGTACGTCGTGGTCGTCGCCGCGGTGGCGATCCTCGCGGTGTGGCGCGTGGCGCGCCTGCGCTGACCGCGGGCACCGGGTCGCCGACCCAGACTTCGGGCTCTTGACGAGGGCAGGGGTCGTTGGACTTCGGACGCCCGGCGTCGAGCGGGTTGATTTCGGGCGCCGGTTCCCTCGCGTGGGCGCCGGGCCGTTGACCCGGCCGCCGATCCACAGGGCCGGGATCCGACCCCGTACGATCGAGGAATGAGCACGCGGATCGCCTTCCTCAAGGGGCACGGGACCGAGAACGACTTCGTGATCGTCCCCGACCCGGAGAACGTCATCGACCTCCCGCCGGCCGCTGTCGCCGCCCTGTGCGACCGCCGCGCGGGCATCGGCGGCGACGGTCTGCTGCACGTCGTGCGCTCCGCCGCGCACCCGGAGGCCCACGCGATGGCCGCCGAGGCGGAGTGGTTCATGGACTACCGCAACGGCGACGGCTCGATCGCCGAGATGTGCGGCAACGGAGTGCGGGTCTTCGCCCGCTACCTCCAGCGCGCCGGACACGTGTCCGAGGGAGACATCGCGGTCGCCACGCGCGGCGGTGTGAAGACCGTGCACCTCGCCAAGAACGGTGACGTCACCGTCGGCATGGGCAAGGCGCTCCTCCCCGAAGCGCAGGTCACGGTCAGCGTCGACGGGAACAGTTGGCCCGCCCGTAACGTGAACATGGGCAACCCGCACGCCGTCGCCTTCGTGGACGACCTCGCGGACGCCGGAACCCTGTACACGGCGCCGCCGTTCACCCCGGCCTCGGTCTACCCGGACGGGGTCAACATCGAGTTCGTGGTCGACCGGGGGCCGCGCCACGTCGCCCTGCGCGTCCACGAGCGCGGCTCCGGTGAGACCCGCTCCTGCGGCACCGGCGCGTGTGCCGTCGCCGTCGCCGCCGCCCGCCGCGACGGCGCCGACCCGGCCGCGACCGGCACCCCGGTCACGTACACCGTCGACGTGCCCGGCGGGCGCCTGGTCATCACCGAGCGGCCGGACGGCGAGATCGAGATGACCGGCCCGGCCGTGATCGTCGCCGAGGGCGAGATCGACGCGGACTGGCTGGCCCGCGCCCTGGGCTGAGGGCCACCACCGGATGTCCGGCGCCCTGGGCTGAAGGCCGCCGCCACCACCGGATGCCCGGGGGGCGAACTGGGGTAGGCCGGGGCGGTCCCGGAGTGGACCGGGAGTGGCCGGGGCGGTCCGGGAGCGGTTCGGGTGGCGTTGCGATTTCCGGCGGCCCCTTGGCGGTTCCGTGGCGTGTGCCCCGTACCGCGGCCCTGCCGGCACTTCGGCGGGTGCCTCGTACCGCTCCCCGACGGCACTCGGCGCGTGCGTCGCACCGCACGCCCCCGCCGGGGGCTGACCCGGCGCTCCCCGGCACCTGCCCCGCCCTCCGCCGCACGTCCGTGCCTCCTTATGCGGAAGTTCGAAACGGTAAACCCCCGGACAGTCGCTCGAATGGGTGATCCGTTTCACGCTCGGCGAGAGGCGGTCAACCGGGCGTGGTGGGGTCGGTAGCATCAAGCACCGGCCCGGACGGGGGACCGACACCATCCCCTGAGCCGAGTACGCCCTGGGGCACCCGTCCGCCGGTCTTACGCAGCCGGAGGTGCCCATGAGTGCGGAGGCGACGAATCCCGCGACGCCAGGCCCCGCGACGCCCGCCCCGCAGCGCTCGGCCCCGCTCGAACCGGGAGCGGCCCCAGCGCACCGCAGGAAGGCGCGCCCGCGCATCGACCTGCGGCGACTGGGCCGGGCCGCACTGCTGGGGCCCACCGCCCGCGACCGGCTGCCGGACGCCATCGGGCACGTGGCGGAGGCCCACCGCGCCCACCATCCCGACGCCACCCTGGAACCCCTGCGCCGTGCGTACGTCCTCGCCGAGTCCTCGCACCGCGGCCAGATGCGCAAGAGCGGCGAGCCCTTCATCACGCACCCCCTCGCGGTGACGCTCATCCTCGCCGAACTGGGCGCCGAGACCACGACGTTGACCGCCTCCCTGCTCCACGACACCGTGGAGGACACGGAAGTGACCCTGGATCAGGTCCGTGAGGAGTTCGGCGAAGAGGTCTGTTACCTGGTCGACGGCGTCACCAAACTGGAGAAGGTCGACTACGGCGCCGCCGCCGAACCCGAGACCTTCCGCAAGATGCTCGTCGCCACGGGCAACGACGTCCGCGTGATGTCGATCAAACTCGCCGACCGGCTGCACAACATGCGCACCCTCGGCGTGATGCGCCCGGAGAAACAGGCGCGCATCGCCAAGGTGACCCGCGACGTGCTGATCCCGCTCGCCGAACGCCTCGGCGTCCAGGCGCTCAAGACCGAAC
Organism: Streptomyces sp. NPDC007084; assembly: GCF_040703595.1. Taxonomy (NCBI): domain Bacteria; kingdom Bacillati; phylum Actinomycetota; class Actinomycetes; order Kitasatosporales; family Streptomycetaceae; genus Streptomyces; species Streptomyces sp. NPDC007084. Next base: position 290,288 of record NZ_JBEYFY010000003.1, on the reverse strand, counting down.
TGGAAGACCTGGTCTTCGCGATCCTCCACCCCGAGGAGTACGAACTCACCCGGGAACTGATCGCCGACAACGCGGGCCGCCCCGACGACCCCCTCGCGGAGATCGCCGAGGAGGTACGCGCGGTGCTGCGCGACGCCGGTATCCAGGCCGAAGTCCTCATCAGGCCACGGCACTTCGTCTCCGTCCACCGCGTGTCGCGCAAGCGTGGCCCGATGCGCGGCGCCGACTTCGGCCGTCTCCTGGTCCTGGTGAACGAGGACGCCGACTGCTACGGCGTGCTCGGCGAACTCCACACCTGTCTCACCCCGGTGGTCTCCGAGTTCAAGGACTTCATCGCCGTCCCCAAGTTCAACCTGTACCAGTCGCTCCACACGGCGGTCAGCCGGGGGGACGGCCAGGTCGCCGAAATCCTCATCCGTACCCACCAGATGCACAAGGTCGCCGAAGCCGGCGTGATCGCCCTCGGCAACCCCTACGCCCAGCCCGCCGAGGACCAGCCCGACGGCGGCGGCGACCGTCCCTTCGAGGGCGAGCGCGCCGACCCCACCCGGCCCGGCTGGCTCTCCCGCCTGCTGGACTGGCAGCAGGCCGCCCCGGACCCCGACACCTTCTGGTCGACCCTCCGCGAAGACCTCGCCCAGGACCGCGAGATCACCGTGTTCCGCGCCGACGGCGGCTCCCTCGGCCTTCCGGAGGGCGCCAGTTGCGTCGACGCGGCCTACGCCCAGTACGGGGAGGACGCGCACGCCTGCATCGGCGCCCGCGTCAACGGCCGCCTGGCGACGCTGAGTACGCTCCTCAGGGACGGCGACACCGTTCAGCTCTTGATGGGCCAGGACCCCGCCTCCGAGCCCTCCAGGGAGTGGCTGGAGCACGCCCACACGGCCGCCGCCCGGATCGCCATCCAGCGTTGGATCGCCGCCCACCCCGCGCCCGGCGCCGAGGAGACCGCCGCCACCGGCCCGAGGCCCTCCGCCGAGACCCCCGTGGCTCCGCCGGCCGCCGCCCACGCCAGCCGCCCCGCCAGCGCCCTCGTGGACCAGCCGGGCGCCTCCGTACGCATGGCCGGCTGCTGTACGCCCGTACCGCCCGACGAGGTCACCGGCTTCGCCGTACGCGGGGGAGTGGTCACCGTGCACCGCGTCGAGTGCCCCGGAGCGGCACGCATGAAGAGCGACGGGCGGCCGGAGGTCGGGGTGAACTGGGGAGACACCACCGAGTGCCGGGTCACGCTCGTCGCCGAGTCCTTCGGGCGCCCGCACCTGCTGGCCGACCTCACCGAGGCCATCGCCGCGGAAGGGGTCGCCATCGTCTCGGCGACCGTCGAGCCGCCCAGCCAGCAGCGCGTACGCCACACGTACACGCTCCAACTCCCGGACGCCGCACGCCTCCAGGGCCTGATGCGGGCCATGCGCAACGTGCCCGGCGTCTTCGACGTGAGCCGGGCCCAGCATCCGGCGGCGGCAGCCCAGTAGTTCCGCGGGCCGCCGCGAGCCCCCGTCCGTCGCGAGCCCAGCCCAGCCCGTCCCCTCGCGAGCCCAGCCCAGCCCGTCGCGAGCCCCGGCCCGCCGCGGAGCCCTGGGGTGGTGCGGAGCCTTGCCGTGGGCCGGTACGGAGTGCGGGAGGGCGCGGAGTCCGGGGCGGGCGTGGTGCCCTGGGACGGCGGGGTGTTCCGGGACGGCGCCGTGTGGCGAGCATCCGGGCCCACCCGTTCGGGTGGGCCGGGCGCGCGTCGCCGCCACCGGCCCGGCGCGCGCTGGTAGCGGTGGTCCATGCCGCTCGAAGCCGCCCCCGCCTCCGCCCCCGCGTCCGCCGTAGCCCCCAGGCCCTCCCACTCGGTCCCCGTCCTCCCGGACACCGGGCCCCGCCGCCCGAGGAGCCGCCGGGTCAAGGCCGCCCTGCTCGCCTCGGCCGTCTCCGTCTGTCTGATCGCCGCGAGCGCCCCCTCCCCGGGCGCCGCCCTCGGCATCGGCGACCGGCTCTTCCCCACCCTCGGCAACCCCGGCTACGACGTCACGTCGTACGACCTCGCCTTCACCTACCCCGGCGCCAACGACAAGCCGCTCACGGCCGTCACCACCATCGACGCCCTGACGACCGCCCGGCTGGAGCACGTCAACCTCGACTACGCCCACGGCACGGTCCGCTCGGTCGAGGTCAACGGCGCGCCCGCCGACTTCGCGAGCGCCGGCGAGGACCTGGTCGTGACCCCGGCCAGGGCACTGCCCGCCGGGAGCCCGCTGCACATCACGGTGCGCCACACCAGCGACCCGGTGCCCGGCAAGGACCAGGACGGCGGCTGGGTCCGCACCAAGGACGGGCTCGCGATGGCCAACCAGGCCGACGCCGCCCACCTGGTCTTCCCGTGCAACGACCACCCCTCCGACAAGGCCCTGTTCACCTTCCACGTCACCGCGCCCGACGGCTACACGGTCGTGGCCAACGGTCTGCCGGAGGGCACCGCCCGGGCCGGGAACGCCACCACCTGGTCGTACCGCACCCGGCACCCCATGGCCACTGAGCTGGCCCAGGTCTCCATCGGCAGCTCCAGCGTGCTGCACCGCGCGGGACCGCACGGCCTGCCCGTACGCGACGTCGTCCCCACGGCGGACCGCGCGGCACTCGAACCCTGGCTCGCCAAGACCCCCGACCAGATCGCCTGGATGGAGAGCAAGGTCGGGCGCTACCCCTTCGAGACGTACGGCCTGCTCATGGCCCAGGCCCAGACCGGCTTCGAACTGGAGACACAGACGCTCTCCCTGTTCGAGAAGGACCTCTTCACCGAGCCCGCCTACCCGAAGTGGTACGTCGAGTCGATCATGGTGCACGAGCTGTCCCACCAGTGGTTCGGCGACAGCGTCAGCCCCCGCTCCTGGTCCGACCTGTGGCTCAACGAAGGACACGCCACCTGGTACGAGGCCCTGTACGCCGAGGAGAAGGCGGACCGGCCCATGGAGAAGCGGATGAAGGCGGCGTACACCATGTCCGACGCCTGGCGCGCCGCGGGCGGCCCACCCGCGGCCCCCAAGGAACCGAGGCCGGGCCACAAGATCAGCATCTTCCGGCCGAGCGTCTACGACGGCGCCGCCCTCGCCCTCTACGCGCTGCGCCAGGAGATCGGCCGTCCCGCCTTCGAGCGCCTGGAGCGCACCTGGGTCACCGTCAACCACGACGGCGTCGCCTCCACGGCCGACTTCGTGGACCTCGCCTCCGTCATGGCGGGCCGCGATCTGAGCGGCTTCTTCAAGGCGTGGCTCTACGGAGAGAAGACACCGCCGATGCCCGGCCACCCGGACTGGAAGAGCGAGGCTCCGCAGGGGCCCAAGGGGGCGTGAGACGCCGGGGCGGGCGGGCGGGCGTGCGCGGCCGGCAACCGTCCACGCGCGCGTGCGGCCAAGTGCCGAACGGCAGGTGGCCGCCCTCGTCATGGAGGACCGTCCACGCGCGCGTGCGGACGGGAGTCGACCACCACGGCTCTCGCCACCCCGTGACGGACCGTCCCCGCGCGCGTGCGGCCGGGTGACGGTTCCCGCGCGCGTGCGGCCAAGCGCCGGCTTCGCTTGCGGCCACCGAATCGGCGTGGGAGGGCAACGGCGCGTGACGGGGCCGCCTCCAGGAGAGCCCGACCGCGCTCCGCGCGGGTAACCCCGCAGGTGCGCCGCCGTGCGCGATAAGTCGCGTGACGAGACGGCCCGTACCGTGCGACCATCTTCGAGCCGACGGAGCACCCCCTCCTGGGGGCGGCCCGGCGGCGACCGGGAATCTCCCGGCGGCCCCGGACGTTGTGCCCTGTGACGGGCGACATCTGTCGGCCTTCCGTTCTCCCCGCTACGTAAGGATCCAATGACCTCCTCTTCTTCCCCTTCCCAGGACGCGCAGAGCCCCGCGCAGAACTACCCCGAAGGTCTTCGGGCCGATGCCCTGATGGAAGAGGACGTCGCCTGGAGCCACGAGATCGACGGAGACCGGGACGGCGAGCAGTTCGACCGCTCCGAGCGCGCGGCCCTGCGCCGCGTGGCCGGCCTCTCCACCGAACTCGAAGACGTCACCGAGGTCGAGTACCGGCAGCTCCGCCTGGAGCGCGTCGTCCTCGTCGGCGTCTGGACGTCGGGAACCATCCGGGACGCGGACAACTCGCTGGCAGAGCTGGCCGCCCTCGCGGAGACCGCGGGAGCCCTCGTGCTCGACGGCGTCGTCCAGCGCCGCGACAAGCCCGACGCGGCCACGTACATCGGTTCCGGCAAGGCCAACGAACTGCGGGACATCGTCATCGAGACCGGCGCGGACACGGTGATCTGCGACGGCGAGCTGAGCCCCGGCCAGCTCATCCACCTCGAAGACGTCGTCAAGGTCAAGGTCATCGACCGTACGGCCCTGATCCTCGACATCTTCGCCCAGCACGCCAAGTCCCGAGAGGGCAAGGCCCAGGTCGCGCTCGCGCAGATGCAGTACATGCTGCCGAGGCTGCGCGGCTGGGGCCAGTCGCTGTCGCGTCAGATGGGCGGCGGCTCGGGCGGCGGTCTCGCCACCCGTGGTCCCGGTGAGACCAAGATCGAGACGGACCGGCGTCGTATCCGCGAGAAGATGGCGAAGATGCGCCGGGAGATCGCGGACATGAAGACCGGCCGCGACATCAAGCGCCAGGAGCGCCGCCGCAACAAGGTGCCCTCGGTAGCCATCGCCGGTTACACCAACGCCGGCAAGTCGTCCCTGCTCAACCGCCTGACGGGCGCGGGCGTCCTCGTGGAGAACGCGCTGTTCGCGACCCTCGACCCGACCGTGCGCCGGGCCGAGACCCCGAGCGGCCGGCTCTACACGCTGGCCGACACGGTCGGCTTCGTCCGGCACCTGCCGCACCACCTGGTCGAGGCGTTCCGCTCCACCATGGAGGAGGTCGGCGACTCCGACCTCATCCTGCACGTGGTGGACGGATCGCACCCCGACCCGGAGGAGCAGCTCGCCGCCGTGCGCGAGGTCGTCCGGGACGTCGGCGCGACGAACGTGCCCGAGATCGTCGTGATCAACAAGGCGGACGCGGCGGACCCGCTGGTCCTCCAGCGGCTGCTGCGGATCGAGAAGCGCTCCATCGCGGTCTCGGCCCGCACCGGCCAGGGCATCGCCGAGCTGCTCGCCCTGATCGACAACGAACTGCCGCGGCCCTCGGTCGAGATCGAGGCCCTCGTGCCGTACACGCACGGCAAGCTCGTCGCCCGCGCCCACACCGAGGGCGAGGTGATCTCCGAGGAGCACACCGCGGAGGGCACCCTGCTCAAGCTGCGGGTGCACGAGGAGCTGGCGGCGGACCTCGCTCCGTACGTCGCGGAGCCCGCGCTCCGCTAGACATTCAGGCGCTCAGGCGCTCAGGCGCTCAGGCGCTCGCGTCATGGGTGTCCCGGACGTTCCGGATGCCGCGGACATGCGAAGTCCCGCACACGCGAAGTCCCGCCCCCCCTCACCGAGGGGGGCGGGACTTCGTTCGTCATCGGCCGGCGAACTTCCCGCTCACCGAGTCGTACACACCCTTGGCCACCGGACCCAGCCGCGGCCCCGCCAGCCAGCCGGACTTGACCGGACCGATCGAGGTGTTGGAGACCAGGGCAGGCTTGCCGTCCGAGCCCTTGGCCACCCAGCCGCCGCCCGAGGAACCGCCGGTCATGGTGCAGCCGATGCGGTACATCGTCGGGTCCGCCTGCGCGATCGACAGCCGCCCCGGCTTGTCCGAGCACTGGAACATCCGCTGGCCGTCGAACGGCGGCGCGGCGGGATAACCCGTCGCCGTGATGCTCGACACCTGCGTCACGGCGGGCGCGTTGAAGTTCACCGGCAGCGCCGAACCGACCGTCTCCTCCAGCGACTTGCCGTTGCTGCCCTTCTCCGGCGTCACATGCAGCACGGCGAAGTCGTACGACGCGCCCTGGCCGCCCGTGGAGCCGCCCTGCTCGATCCACTGGTCCGAGGTCTGCGCCCAGTCGCTCCACCAGACGCCGTAGGGGGCGACCTCCTCACGCGGCGCGTTCTGGAGCTGTGCCTCCGTCTTGCCCGCGTCGTTGTACGAGGGCACGAAGGCGATGTTGCGGTACCAGCCGCCCTTCTTGCCCGCGTGCACGCAGTGGCCGGCCGTCCACACGAGGTTGGACTTGCCCGGGTGCGCCGGGTCCGCCACCACCGTCGCCGAGCAGACCATCGTGCCCTCGGGAGAGTCGAAGAACACCTTGCCCGCCTCGGGCACCGCCCCGTGGTACGCGGGCTGCACGGCCCGCGCCTGCACCGGGGCCGGCTCCGGGTCGGTCACCCCCTGATCACCGGTGAGATCGGCGTCGTCGACGCCCTTGTCCTGGTCCGGGTCGTCGGCTCCGCGCATCCGGTCCGGGTCCCACAGGCCCTTGATGATCGGGTTGATGAAATCGTCGGCCTCGCGGAGCCAGTCGTCCCGGTCCCAGTTCTTCCAGGCGCCGTTCTTCCACTTGTCGATGTCGAAGCCGTGCTCTTTGAGCTTGTCCTTGAGGTCGTCCGGGATCTTGATCTTCCCGTCACTGCTCGCGGCGGCGGAGGCGCTGGACTGCGCGTCCGCGTTGTCGTTCCCCGAGCCGCAGGCGGTGGCGGTCAGTGCCAGCACCGCGGTGAGGCCGACCGCCGCCAGAACGGGGGACGTTCCGCGGCGCGCGCCCCTCCTTCGGCGTGCGGCGAAGGGCGGGCGTATGGATCGCATGCTGCAACTCCCCCTGGGCGTCTGTGAACTGGTCAGGGACCACCGGCCGGAACCCGTCCACGTGGACGTGCGGAACGTACGAGACGTACGAGACGTACGAGACGTGCGGGACGTACGACATGTACGACCCGCACGGAACGCACGGGACCGCGGGTGCCGGCCGACCGGCCGTCACCGGTGACCGTTCGATATCGCTGAACGGCACCACACACTATGCGCTCGCTGTGGGGGAGTTCCGACAGAACGGCAACGGTTCCGTCACGGCAAGGATCTTCGATCCGCCCGCTTCCCAACGCCCGCCGCGTCGTTGATACGTACGGGGGGTCTGAGGCCTGCGTTCAGAACCCCTCGCCAACTCGCCTCAGGACAGCGGGAGGACCGGAAGTCGTGGCCGTGACCGAGTCAGCGGTGGTGCCGTCCGAGGCCCCCGGAGAACCCCAAGCCGCGCGGAGCGCCGCTGCCGCGATGACCGACGGCGATTCTCCGGACGCCGGTGGTGACGCTGCGGGAACCGTGGGCGGGCTTGCGGGAGCCGGGGGTGATTCCGCGAGGACCGGGGGCGGGCTTACGGAGACCCTCGGTCATTCTGCGGGTATTCGCCCTGATTTCGCGGTGCCTTGTGGTGCGGGCGGAGCGGCCGAGGGGGCGCGCGCGGCACACGAGGGGATCCTGCGACGCCAGTCGGCGCGTGAGTCCGCCGCACGCACCTACGCGCGCGCCCTGCCCATCGTGCCCGTACGGGCACGCGGCCTGACCATCGAGGGCGCCGACGGCCGCCGCTACCTCGACTGCCTCTCCGGAGCCGGGACGCTCGCGCTCGGACACAACCACCCCGTCGTCCTGGAAGCGATCAGGAAGGTCCTCGACTCGGGCGCCCCGCTCCATGTCCTCGACCTGGCCACCCCGGTCAAGGACGCCTTCACCACCGAGCTGTTCCGCACGCTTCCCCCGCGCTTCGCGGAGCGGGCACGCATCCAGTTCTGCGGTCCGGCCGGCACGGACGCCGTGGAGGCCGCGTTCAAGCTGGTGCGCGCCGCCACCGGGCGCAGCGGCCTCCTCGCCTTCACCGGCGCCTACCACGGCATGACGGCGGGGGCGCTCGAAGCGTCCGGCGGCGCGACGGACGTACGGGTCGCGCGCCTGCCCTATCCGCAGGACTACCGCTGCCCGTTCGGCGTCGGCGGCGAGCGGGGCGCCGAACTCGCCGCCCGCTGGACCGAGTCTGTCCTCGACGACACGAAGTCGGGGGTGCCGCTCCCGGCCGGGATGATCCTCGAACCCGTCCAGGGGGAGGGCGGCGTGATCCCGGCGCCGGACGACTGGACGCGCCGGATGCGGGAGATCACGGCGGCCCGGGACATCCCGCTCATCGCGGACGAGGTCCAGACGGGGGTGGGCCGGACCGGCGCCTTCTGGGCGGTCGAACACAGCGGGATCACCCCCGACGTGATGGTCTTGTCCAAGGCCATCGGCGGCAGCCTGCCCCTCGCCGTCGTCGTCTACCGCGACGACCTCGACGTCTGGCAACCCGGCGCCCACGCCGGCACCTTCCGCGGCAACCAGCTCGCCATGGCCGCCGGCACCGCCACCCTCGCGTACGTCCGCGAGAACGGCCTCGCCGACCGCGCGGCGACCGTCGGCGCCCGCATGCTCTCCGAACTCCGCTCACTCGCCGCCGAGTTCCCGGTCATCGGGGACGTCCGCGGCCGAGGCCTCATGATCGGCCTCGAATGCGTCGACCCGGAAGCATCCCCGTCCACCCCAGCGGACGCACCCCGCCCCGCCGTAACGGACGGACCGCGCCCCGCCGTACCGGACGGACCTCACCCCGCCTCTCCCGAACTCGCCGCCGCCGTCCAGCGGGAGTGCCTTCGCCGGGGCCTGATCGTGGAACTGGGCGGTCGCCGGGCGAGCGTCGTCCGCCTGCTGCCCCCGCTGACGATCAGCGACGAACAGACGACCGCCGTCCTCGACCGGCTCGCGGACGCCGTGCGGGCGGTGGCCCGCGAAGGCCTGCGCCCCGGCCGAGACGCAACGCGGGGCACAGACCGCCCCGGGTGACGGTCCGCAGCCGTTTCCGGAGACAGCCCGGAGCCGTCGCCGATGACGGGCCGTGAGCGTCCGCCGGGCAGGTCACGGTTCGGAGCCGTCACCTGCCCGGCGGACGCCTCGGCCCCGGTTCGTCGCCGCGTCCCACCCGAACGACTTACAAGGAAAGCCCGTGAACACCATCCCCGCACCCGAACACCGCCCCCGCACACACGAGCGAGCAGCTGGGGAACCCAGCTTGCAACGCTCCGTGGCGGAATCGGTTCCCCGGCAGACGGCGGGCCGCCGGGAGCCGGAGTGGCTGCGCGGGGCCACCGTCGATCCCCTGGAGCACCCCGACGCGGGAACCGCCGCCCAGGCAGCGGCGGTCGAGAACCTGCTGCGCTGCTGGGTACGGGAGAACAACCTCCCCGCCCCGGACCACGGCACACTCCGCATCCCGCTCCCGGCCAGCGGCGCGATCCTGCTCGTCCCCGTCCACTACTGGTCCGCCACCGGCTGGCACCGCTTCGGCCTCCCCCACCTCGCCTACGCCCCCGAGGGCGCACCCCCGGCCGACGCGGTCACCGTGGCGGCACTCCTCTCCCGAGAAACCGCCACGCCCCTGCCGCCCCCGGGGGTCCCTACGGTCGCTGCCACGCGAGTCACAGCTACCCCTGAGGTCGCCTCAACCACGACACCGGCTGCCTGTGCCGCCGCGCCCACGCAGGCGCCGGCTACCCCTCCTGTCGTCTCCGCACAGGCCCCTGCTGCCCCCGCCCCCGTCTGCGGGCAGGCCCCTGCCGCGGTCACGGGCGTCCAGCCCCCCGCTGCTCCAGCGGCGGCACCCTCACCGCAGCACCGACCGGACCACACGCCGGACACCGGCACCCCCGCCGGGAACGGCGCCGACCTCGTCGGACGCGTCGCCGACTCCGTGCGGCGCACCGCCATCTTCATCGCCGACCGGCGGGAACGCCCCGTCGACGGCCCCGACCGCTTCCTCGCCGCCGAGCAGGCGCTCCTCCTCGGGCATCCGCTGCACCCGACCCCGAAAGGGCGCGAAGGCCTCTCCGACGCCGAAGGGCGGCTCTACTCACCCGAGTTGCGCGGAGCGTTTCCACTGCACTGGATGGCCGTAGCCCCCTCGGTGCTCGCCACCGACTCGGCGTGGACGGAGCGCGGCCGGCCCGTGAGCGCGGCGCAGTTGGCGACGCGGCTGGCCGGCGCCGACCTGGCGCTGCCCGACGGATACGCCGCCGCGCTGCCCCTGCACCCCTGGCAGATGCGCGAGCTGAAGCACCGCACGGAGACCGCCGCGCTGCTGGACGCCGGACTCCTCCGGGACCTCGGCCCGCTCGGCGGCGCATGGCACCCCACCTCCTCCGTCCGCACCGTGCACCGCTCAGGCGCCCCCGCGATGCTGAAGCTGTCGCTGGGCCTGCGCATCACCAACTCCCGCCGCGAGAACCTCCGCAAGGAACTCCACCGGGGTGTCGAGGTCCACCGGCTGCTGCGCAGCGGCCTGTTCGAGGAGTGGCAGGCCGCCCACCCGGGCTTCGACATCGTCCGGGACCCGGCCTGGCTCGCGGTCGACGGCCCGGACGGCAACCCCGTACCGGGGCTCGACGTGATGATCCGGCACAACCCCTTCGGCCCGGCGGACGACGCCGGCTGCGTCGCGGGACTGGTCTCGCCGCGTCCGCGCCACTCGGCCGACGGGCGCCCCGTCATGCGCTCCCGGCTCACCGAACTCGTCATCGGGCTCGCCGCGCGCACCGGGCGTTCCCGTGGCGCCGTAGCCGCCGAGTGGTTCCTGCGCTATCTCGAACACGTCGTCCGCCCCATCCTCTGGTTCGACAGCGAGGCCGGCATCGCCCTGGAAGCGCACCAGCAGAACACCCTGGTCCTGCTGGACGCGGAGGGCTGGCCCACCGGAGGCCGCTACCGCGACAACCAGGGCTACTACTTCCGCGCCTCCCGCCACGCGGACCTCGACGCCCGGCTCCCCGGCATCGGCGAGCACAGCGACACCTTCGTCTCCGACGAGGTCACCGACGAACGCTTCGCCTACTACCTCGCCATCAACAACGTCCTCGGACTCATCGGCGCCCTCGGCTCCCAACGCCTCGCCGACGAACGGCTGTTGATCGCCGCCTTCCGCCGCTTCCTCACGGACGTCGCCACCGGCCCGGCCCGGCTGCGCACACCGCTGCCCGCCCTGCTGCTCGACTCGCCCGTCCTGCGCTGCAAGGCCAATCTGCTGACCCGGCTGCACGGCCTCGACGAACTCGTCGGTCCCGTCGACACCCAGTCCGTCTACGTCACCATCTCCAACCCCCTTCATTCCTGTCATTCCTGAGGAACATGACCCACCCCGTCTCCTGAGAGGAGCCTCGTGCTTCCCACCGACGCGAGCACCGACGCCGACACCGCCCTCGCCGCCCAGACCGCTCCCGTATCCGCCCGGGCCGCCGGTGCTCGCACACGCGCCGGCACGGATCCGGGCGCCGCCACGGACTGCGAGGACACCCTCGACCTGCGACTTCCGGACGAACTGATCGCCCTGTTCACCGCCGGACCGGAGCAGACAGGTGGGACGACCGGGAACGCGGGCGATCTGCTCGACGGCGTCGGCGACTGGGGCCCGGTCACCACCACCGCCGGCGTCTTCCAGCTCGTCCCCGTGCGAACCGAACGGGACGTGCCCCTCGTCTCGCGCTGGATGAACGACCCCGCCGTCGCCGCCTTCTGGGAACTCGCGGGGCACGAGTCGGTCGTCGAGAAGCATCTGCGGCCGCAGACGGACGGAGACGGACGGAGCGTGCCTTGCCTCGGCGTGCTGGACGGCATCCCGATGAGCTACTGGGAGATCTACCGCGCCGACCTCGACCCCCTGGCACGCCACTACCCGGCCCGGCCCCACGACACCGGCATCCACCTCCTCATCGGCACCGTCGCCGATCGTGGACGGGGGCTCGGCACCGCTCTGCTCCGAGCCGTCGCCGACCACATCCTCGACAGGCGCCCCGCCTGCGCCCGCGTCGTCGCCGAACCCGACCTGCGCAACACACCATCCGTCTCCGCCTTCCTGAGCGCCGGCTTCCGCTACTCCGCCGAGGTCGACCTGCCCGACAAACGGGCCGCCCTCATGGTCCGCGAGCGGGGCCTACGCGCTCTGTTGTGACCGGCCTGTTGTGACCGGCCTGCTGTGACAGATCTGCCGTGACAGACCCGCCGTGACAGACCCGCCGTGGCCGGTCTGCTGTGACCGATCCGCCGTGGACCGTCACTCTTGGTACACCGCTCAGCCCGTTCGGGTTCCCAGCCGAGAGATTCCCGTCTTGCGCAGGCGCGCGGTCTCCTTCCATCACCCTCCGCGACCACTCCCTCCGCCTCATCCACCCCCGTCCTGATCGCGCCTCCGCGCCCGGCCTTGATCGCCCGGTTGTCGGTGGCGCCCCGTAGGCTGGCACCGCTATGACGAAGCCCTCACTCCCCGAACTCCTGCATGCCGCCGTCACTGCCGTCGGCGGCACGGAGCGCCCCGGCCAGGTGACCATGGCCGAAGCCGTCGCGGGTGCCATCGACGACAGCTCCCACCTGCTGGTCCAGGCGGGCACCGGCACCGGAAAGTCCCTCGGCTATCTGGTCCCCGCGCTCGCCCACGGGGAGCGGGTGGTCGTGGCCACCGCCACCCTGGCGCTCCAGCGGCAGCTCGTGGAGCGTGACCTGCCGCGCACGGTCGACGCACTGCATCCGCTCCTGCGCCGCCGCCCCCAGTTCGCCATGCTGAAGGGCCGGTCGAACTATCTGTGCCTTCACCGTCTGCACGAGGGCATGCCGCAGGACGAGGACGAGGGACTCTTCGACCAGTTCGAGGCGGCCGCACCCACCAGCAAGCTGGGACAGGACCTGCTGCGGCTGCGCGACTGGTCGGACGAGACCGAGACCGGCGACCGTGACGACCTCACCCCCGGAGTCTCCGACCGGGCCTGGGGCCAGATCTCGGTGTCGTCCCGCGAGTGCCTCGGCGCCACCAAATGCGCCTACGGAGCGGAGTGCTTCGCCGAGGCCGCCCGCGAGCGTGCCAAGCTCGCCGACGTCGTCGTCACCAACCACGCCCTGCTCGCGATCGACGCCATCGAGGGCGCGCCGGTCCTCCCGCAGCACGAGGTGCTGATCGTCGACGAGGCCCACGAGCTGGTCTCCCGCGTGACCGGCGTCGCCACCGGCGAACTCACCCCCGGCCAGGTCAACCGCGCCGTCCGCCGCTCCGCGAAACTCGTCAACGAGAAGGTGGCCGACCAGCTCCAGACCGCGGCCGAGGGCTTCGAGCGCCTGATGGAGCTGGCCCTGCCCGGCCGCCTGGAAGAGATCCCCGAAGACCTCGGGTACGCGCTGATGGCGCTCCGGGACGCCGCCCGCCAGGTGATCTCCGCTATCGGCGCCACCCGCGACAAGTCCGTCCAGGACGAGGACGCCGTACGCAAGCAGGCCCTGGCCTCCGTAGAGTCGGTGCACGACGTGGCGGAGCGCATCACGAACGGCTCCGAATGGGACGTCGTCTGGTACGAGCGGCACGACCGCTTCGGCGCCTCCCTCCGCGTGGCGCCGATGAACGTGTCGGGCCTCCTGCGCGAGAAGCTTTTCACCGACCGCTCCGTCGTTCTCACTTCCGCGACGCTCAAGCTCGGCGGCGACTTCAACGGAGTGGGCGCCTCACTGGGCCTCGCACCCGAAGGCACCACCGGCGATGACGTCCCCCAGTGGAAGGGCGTCGACGTCGGCTCCCCCTTCGACTACCCGCGGCAGGGCATCCTTTACGTCGCCAAGCACCTCTCCCGCCCCGCCCGGGACGCCGACCGCGGCGACATGCTGGACGAGCTGACCGAGCTGATCCAGGCCGCCGGCGGGCGCACGCTCGGCCTGTTCTCCTCGATGCGCGCGGCCCAGCTCGCCGCCGAGGAGCTGCGCTCGCGCATCCCCGAGTACCCGATCCTGCTCCAGGGCGAGGAGACGCTCGGCGAGCTGATCAAGAACTTCGCGGCGGACCCGAAAACCTGCCTCTTCGGCACGCTGTCCCTCTGGCAGGGCGTGGACGTGCCGGGCACGAGCTGCCAGCTCGTCGTCATGGACAAGATCCCGTTCCCGCGCCCCGACGATCCGCTGATGAGCGCCCGCCAGAAGGCGGTCGAGGACAACGGAGGCAATGGCTTCATGGCCGTCGCCGCCACGCACGCCGCGCTCCTGATGGCGCAGGGTGCCGGCCGTCTCGTACGGGCGTCCGGTGACCGGGGTGTGGTCGCGGTCCTGGACCAGCGCCTGGCCACCGCCCGCTACGGCAGCTATCTGAAGGCCTCGCTGCCCGATTTCTGGTACACGACGGACCGCAACCAGGTCCGCCGCTCCCTCGCCGCGATCGACGAGAAGGCGAAGGAGACCGAGGCCGTGCGGGCCGCGGCGGCGCGGGAGGCCGCGGCGGGGACGCAGGAGACGGGCACCGCAGAAGCCGAGGAGCCGCCGGAGTCCGTGGAGGCCGGGGATGAGGCCCTGGAGGTGTCGGGCGACGCGTAAGGCTGCCCTGGGGCGCGGGGCGGGCAGGTCAGCGAGCGAACGGTGCCTGGGAGTTCGGCCGCCCGGTGAGCTGAGCGGCCGTCGGAGGTGTGAGTCGTCGCGTCTTTCGTATCAGGGCTCCCCGTAGACATCCGGGAGTCCCGTAGACAAGGCCCAGCCGCCAGCCGCCAGCCGCCGTGCAGCCCCGTAGAACGCACGGGACCCCGGAACCGGCGCAGTTGGTTCCGGGGCCCGGTCAGGGGCGGGGGCCGTGACGCACCCCCGCGGTCTCACACCCGGCGCAGCACGGCGACGACCTTGCCGAGAATGGTCGCCTCGTCGCCGGGGATCGGCTGGTACGCGGAGTTGTGCGGCAGCAGCCACACGTGGCCGTCCTCCCGCTTGAAGCGCTTCACCGTGGCCTCGCCGTCCAGCATCGCGGCGACGATGTCGCCGTTCTCCGCGACCGGCTGGCGGCGGACCGTCACCCAGTCCCCGTCGCAGATGGCGGCCTCGATCATCGAGTCGCCGACGACCTTCAGGACGAACAGCTCACCGTCGCCGACGAGCTGGCGGGGGAGGGGGAAGACGTCCTCGACCGACTCCTCGGCGAGGATCGGGCCACCGGCGGCGATCCGGCCGACGAGCGGCACGTAGGACGCGGCCGGCTTGCCCGCCGTGTCCGTCGGCTGCACCGACGACTGGTCGGAGCCCCGCACCTCGTACGCGCGCGGGCGGTGCGGGTCCCGGCGCAGGAAACCCTTGCGCTCCAGTGCCATGAGCTGATGCGCGACCGAGGAGGTGCTGGAAAGGCCGACGGCCTGCCCGATCTCCCGCATCGACGGCGGGTAGCCGCGCCGCTGCACGGAGTCGCGGATCACCTCGATCACCCGGCGCTGCCGGTCCGTGAGTCCCGAGCTGTCGGCCCGGATGCCTGGAGGTCGGCCAGGCAGGGAGCGCTTGGGCCCCTCATGATTCGCGGATTCGTTCATCGCATGCACCGGCTCGAGTCGGCCCTGGGAGCGCTCCTGGGCAGTGATGGTGGCGCTGTCTGCGGTGGTGGTCACGTCGGCCCCTCTCGATGGTCTCCCTGCTGGACAACGGTAGTTGCTTTCGAAAGGTTGCGCCAAACACACGTTCGAGTGAAAAACCGCGGTTTGTCTGACGCGATCATGTGTCTGGGTGTATTGCTGGCGACGCGCCGGACGGACAAAAGCATGCATTGCTGTACTCTTCACCGCCGGAGGCGGTGGCCGTCCCCGCTGACGTGGGCCGGGGCCCAGTCTGCCATCCCCCGGCCGACCGGCCGGGAACCGGCTCCCCTTCCGTGCGCCGACCACGCTATCCCCGCGTGTCCGGGATGGGTATGCCTGCGCGGCACATGCCCTTACGTACGCGACACGCGGGGATAGGGCGACTTGACGCGTCAGGCCCCACATCTAGTGGTTGGATTGCGACAGCAGCCCAGAAGTTGTGGTCCCCCGGTCTCCGGGCCCTCGGACATCGCCTATGCTTGAGGCTGCTTCGTGGGGCCCAGGAGGTCCCGAGAGGTCTATGAGCCGTGCTGTGAAGGAGGGTTGGAGCCATGCACTGCCCCTTCTGCAGGCACCCCGACAGCCGCGTCGTCGACAGTCGTACGACCGATGACGGCACGTCGATCCGCAGGCGCCGCCAGTGTCCCGACTGCTCCCGTCGTTTCACGACCGTGGAGACGTGCTCGCTGATGGTGGTGAAGCGGTCCGGAGTGACCGAGCCCTTCAGTCGCACCAAGGTCATCAACGGCGTCCGCAAGGCGTGCCAGGGTCGGCCGGTCACCGAGGACGCGCTCGCCCAGCTCGGCCAGCGCGTCGAGGAAGCCGTGCGTGCCACCGGGAGCGCCGAACTGACCACCCACGACGTGGGACTGGCCATACTCGGACCCCTCCAGGAACTCGACCTCGTGGCCTATATGCGGTTCGCCTCGGTGTACCGCGCCTTCAACTCGCTCGACGACTTCGAAGCCGCCATCGCGGAGCTTCGCGAAGTGGCACAGCGCACCGCCGCGGACGACGACGACCCGGCCGGGACGCGCGACCGGAACGACCACGGGCACGGAGGAACCGCCGAGGTTCCCGTGCCCGCCACCGCCGCCGACTGACCGCGGGCCGGAGCACCCGGCCCCCCTCCGTCAGGTGACGCACACAGACCTGCCGCGACCTGCCGTGCCCAGCGGCACGCGGCACCAGAAACACATCGCGCCACGGGAAGATCGTGGCCTTTCAGGGCGTTTTAGCCTGATACAGGGAGGCGGCATGACAGAGACGGCGAGCGGTCCGGCACGAGGTTCCCGCACCAAGAGCGGGGCCAAGGCCACCAAGGGACTGCACATCGAGCGCATCCACACCACTCCCGGCGTGCACCCGTATGACGAGGTGGAGTGGGAGCGCCGGGACGTCGTCATGACCAACTGGCGCGACGGCTCGGTCAACTTCGAGCAGCGTGGCGTCGAGTTCCCCGGCTTCTGGTCGGTGAACGCGGTCAACATCGTCACCAGCAAGTACTTCCGGGGCGCGGTCGGAACGCCGCAGCGCGAGGTGAGCCTCAAGCAGCTCATCGACCGCATCGTGAAGACGTACCGGAAGGCCGGCGAGGACCACAAGTACTTCGCCTCTCCCGCCGACGCGGAGATCTTCGAGCACGAGCTGGCCTACGCCCTCATGCACCAGATCTTCAGCTTCAACAGCCCTGTCTGGTTCAACGTCGGTACGCCGCAGCCCCAGCAGGTCTCCGCCTGCTTCATCCTGTCCGTCGACGACTCCATGGAGTCGATCCTCGACTGGTACAAGGAAGAGGGCATGATCTTCAAGGGCGGCTCCGGCGCCGGCCTGAACCTGTCGCGCATCCGCTCCTCCAAGGAACTGCTCTCCTCCGGCGGCAACGCCTCGGGTCCCGTCTCCTTCATGCGCGGTGCCGACGCCTCCGCCGGCACGATCAAGTCGGGCGGCGCCACCCGCCGTGCCGCCAAGATGGTCATTCTCGACGTCGACCACCCCGACATCGAGGACTTCATCCAGACCAAGGTGAAGGAAGAGGAGAAGATCCGCGCGCTGCGTGACGCGGGCTTCGACATGGACCTGGGCGGCGACGACATCACGTCCGTCCAGTACCAGAACGCCAACAACTCGGTCCGGGTCAACGACACGTTCATGCGGGCGGTCGAGGCCGGCGGCAAGTTCGGTCTCACCTCGCGCATGACCGGCGAGGTCATCGAGGAGGTCGACGCCAAGTCGCTCTTCCGCAAGATGGCCGAGGCGGCCTGGGCCTGCGCCGACCCGGGCATCCAGTACGACGACACGATCAACAACTGGCACACGTGCCCGGAGTCCGGCCGGATCAACGGCTCGAACCCGTGCAGCGAGTACATGCACCTGGACAACACGTCCTGCAACCTCGCCTCCCTGAATCTGATGAAGTTCCTCAAGGACGACGGCAAGGGCCGCCAGTCCTTCGAGATCGAGCGCTTCACCAAGGTCGTCGAGCTGGTCATCACCGCGATGGACATCTCGATCTGCTTCGCGGACTTCCCGACCCAGAAGATCGGCGAGAACACCCGCGCCTTCCGCCAGCTCGGCATCGGCTACGCCAACCTCGGCGCCCTGCTGATGGCGACCGGCCACGCCTACGACTCCGACGGCGGCCGCGCGCTCGCCGGCGCCATCACCTCACTGATGACGGGCACGTCGTACAAGCGTTCCGCCGAACTCGCCGCGGTCGTCGGCCCGTACGACGGCTACGCCCGCAACGCGCAGCCGCACCAGCGGGTCATGAAGCAGCACGCCGACGCCAACAGCACGGCCGTCCGCGTGGACGACCTGGACTCGCCGATCTGGGCCGCCGCCACGGAGGCCTGGCAGGACGTGGTGCGCCTCGGCGCGAAGAACGGCTTCCGCAACGCGCAGGCCTCGGTCATCGCCCCGACCGGCACCATCGGTCTCGCTATGTCCTGCGACACCACCGGTCTTGAGCCCGACCTCGCGCTGGTCAAGTTCAAGAAGCTGGTCGGCGGCGGCTCGATGCAGATCGTCAACGGCACCGTCCCGCAGGCCCTGCGCCGCCTGGGCTACCAGGAGGAGCAGATCGAGGCGATCGTCGCCCACATCGCCGAGCACGGCAATGTCATCGACGCCCCCGGCCTCAAGCACGAGCACTACGAGGTCTTCGACTGCGCCATGGGCGAGCGTTCCATCTCCGCGATGGGCCACGTCCGCATGATGGCCGCGATCCAGCCGTGGATCTCCGGCGCCCTGTCCAAGACGGTCAACCTGCCGGAGACGGCGACCGTCGAGGACGTCGAAGAGGTCTACTTCGAGGCCTGGAAGATGGGCGTCAAGGCGCTCGCCATCTACCGCGACAACTGCAAGGTCGGCCAGCCCCTCTCCGCGAAGACCAAGGAGAAGGAGAAGGAGGAGGTCACCGCCAAGGCGGAGGACACCATCCGCACCGCGGTCGAGAAGGTCATCGAGTACCGCCCGGTCCGCAAGCGCCTCCCCAAGGGCCGTCCCGGCATCACCACCTCCTTCACGGTGGGCGGCGCCGAGGGCTACATGACCGCCAACTCCTACCCGGACGACGGTCTCGGCGAGGTCTTCCTGAAGATGTCGAAGCAGGGCTCGACCCTCGCCGGCATGATGGACGCCTTCTCGATCGCCGTCTCGGTCGGCCTCCAGTACGGCGTGCCCCTGGAGACGTACGTCTCGAAGTTCACCAACATGCGCTTCGAGCCGGCCGGTATGACGGACGACCCGGACGTGCGGATGGCGCAGTCGATCGTCGACTACATCTTCCGTCGCCTGGCGCTCGACTTCCTGCCCTTCGAGACGCGTTCCGCCCTTGGCATCCACTCCGCCGAGGAGCGCCAGCGTCACCTGGAGACGGGCTCCTACGAGAACTCCGAGGACGACGACGTCGACGTCGAGGGCCTGGCCCAGTCGGCGCCGCGCGCCCAGGAGCTGAAGGCCGTCGCCACCCCGAAGGCCGAGGCGGCGGTGGCCGTCCCCGCCCCGAAGGAGGCGCACACCAGCGCCGAACTCGTGGAGATGCAGCTCGGCATCCAGGCCGACGCCCCGCTCTGCTTCTCCTGCGGCACGAAGATGCAGCGAGCCGGCTCCTGCTACATCTGCGAGGGCTGCGGCTCGACCAGCGGCTGTAGCTGACGCCGCGCGCCCAGCGGGCGCGTACCGGCAGGTCAGGGCGGTGGAGCCGGGAGACGGCTGCACCGCCCTGCGGCGTTCTGAGGCAGGGGCGGAAATCGGGTTCCCCGCGAAACGATCACCGGATACGCTCCCTCAGCGCACGGGGCGCATCGGGGAGCGTCAGGGGGCGCGGGGGACATGGCCGAGAGTGCGGCTGCATCGGACAAGACCATGAGCGCGGGAGGCCAGGCCGTCGCCGCGGTCCTGATGGTGGGGCTGGTGGCGGCGTGCATCACCGTGCTGGCGCATGTCCTTCCGCAGAACCAGGCCGTGGCCGAGCCGGCGACCTGTTCGAAAGAGGACCACAGGCTGCCGGCGAAGTACGTCTCCGGGACGCAGCTCTGTACGGCGCTGAACCGACCGGACCTGCCGACCCTGCTCGGGACGCCCGACGAGCAGGCGGCGAGCGCCTCGGCCGGCGGGGGCTGGGTCACCGTCGCGGGTGACGGCAAGTTCGCCTCCCCCGAGGCGGAGGTCACGCTTGCGAGCTACTCCGTGAAGCTCTCGACCTCCTACGACACGTTCTCGGTCGGGGAGATGAGCGGTTTGCTGGGACGGTCGGCGGAGCCGCGCGAGGTCCTCGGCCACCCGGCGGTCCTCTACTCGGACCGGACCATCGCCATCACCTTCGGCCCCGGCCGCAAGGCCGACACCGGACCCGGCGGAGTCGCCCGCAGTCTGATGATCGCCAAGGACCCCAAGGACGGCGGCGGTTCCTACCAGGTCGTCATCTGGCGCCAGGACGACGTCCCGCCCGACGACGCCGCGCTCTTCCGGGTCGCCGAGGCCGTCCTGCCGACGGTCCCGGGCTGGACCGCGGGCAGGACCGCCGGCTGAGCCCGGCCGAGTGAGCCGCCTGACCGGTTCCCCGAGGTGGGGGACGAGGGGCTCAAGAGGCGGTGCGGTAGGGCCCGTGACGTGAGAGTGCGGGCCCGACACGGCTCCCTTCCGCTCCCGCCGTCGGGCGGCGCCCCCTCAGGCATCCTGAGACAGCGCCCCCTCAGGCATCCTGCGGGCTGCCCATGACCCGCGCGAAGGTCGCCGGGTCCGTGTCGAATCCGTGGACGCCCGGATGGAAGGTCCACTCCCCGGAGTGGTCGCGCACGAACTCCCCTATGGTCGCCGCCTTCGAGCCCAGCACATCACCGAAGTCGCCCTCCATGAGAACCGTGTAGCCCTCGCGCAGCCGGAAACCGGGGCTCGCCACCTCTTCGAACGTCTTCGGCCCGGTGCGCTGCTGGATGAGGACACCGACCACCACGCGCGCGTAGCGGCCGTTCAGCCGGTCAAGCTCCAGGGTCATGACCTCGTCCCAGCCGAAGCCCTTGCCGTCCTTGCTGTCGCGGTTCAGATAGATCGTGCCGTCCGGGGAACGGCTGTCGAAGTGCACGACATAGTCCGGATCCCCCTGCGGCGCGGACGCCGGATACGTCGCCGCGATGATGTCCAGATCGGTCGCGGGCTCACCGACCGGACTGGGATCCCACTTGATCGCCAACTCGGCTTTGCGGATGCCCTTGTTGAGACCGCTCATCGGATCTCCCCTCCCCGTTGTCTCAGGACTGGCCTGGCCAACTGCCCGGCGGGCACGGCCGGTTGACCATCGTGCCACGCGCGCGGGGGCGCTCGCGCGGATCAAGTCGGCCGGACCGTGACCGGCGCCACGCTCCGTGGCCTTACGATGGCGCGGTGCTGGTCAAGTGGATTCGCTGCACCGTGGTCGATCGCCGCGGTTTCGAACGGGGGCAGCGAAAGTGGGCGGGGCTGCTGGGGGAGCCGGGATTCCGGGGACAGGGCGGGGGATGGAGCGCGAGCCGGTCCGGGGTCGCCCACATCTTCTCCTTCTGGGAGAGCCGCGCCTTCTACGACTCCTTCATGGCCCGGTCCCACGACCGGCTGGCCGCCGCGCAGTCCGGCACCTTCAAGGACGCCCAGGTCAAACTGTTCGACTACCGCTTCGACGTGAAGACCGGCTTCGAGCCGCGGTTCACGGACGCCGACGTGGTGCGGGTCGCGCACTGCCGGGTCCACGAGGAGCGCGCCGAGCATTTCGCGCTGATGCAGGAGAAGGTGTGGAACCCCGCCATGGCCGGTTCGCCCGGCATGCTGCGCGGGCTGTTCGGCGAGGCGCCCGGCAGCGAGTTCCTGGTCCTGTCCATGTGGCAGTCCTCCGCCGAGCACGGGAAGTACCGGGCGGAACGGGTGGAGCGGCTCGCGCTGCGCGCCCAGATCGAGGCCGACGTGGCCGCCCTCGCGGGCGACATCGTGCGACTGGAACCCGGCTGGATCGTCTGACGCCCGCTCTCCCGCCGCGTCCCTGATGTGCGGGAACGGTGTGACCTACGCCGTATGAGCCCGTACGAGTGCTCGGTTCACGCCGACACGATCTAGGGTTTTGGCATGGCACGACCACGGCGCATCGTTCTTGTCCGCCACGGCGAGTCGGTGGGGAATGCCGATGACACCGTGTACGAACGCGAGCCCGACCACGCGCTGGCGCTCACCGAGAAGGGCCGGCAGCAGGCGGCCGAGACCGGCGAACGGCTGCGGGAGGTCTTCGGCCGCGAGCGCGTAAGCGTTTACGTCTCCCCGTACCGGCGTACCCACGAGACGTTCCGCGCCCTGCGTCTAGACCCCGAACTCGTCCGGGTGCGCGAGGAGCCGCGCCTGCGCGAGCAGGACTGGGGCAACTGGCAGGACCGTGACGACGTACGTCTTCAAAAGGCCTATCGCGACGCCTACGGGCACTTCTTCTACCGGTTCGCCCAGGGGGAGTCCGGAGCGGACGTGTACGACCGGGTCGGCGGCTTCCTGGAGAGCCTGTACCGGAGCTTCGAGGCCCCCGACCACCCGCCGAACGTGCTCCTGGTGACCCACGGGCTGGCGATGCGGCTCTTCTGTATGCGCTGGTTCCACTGGACGGTCGCCGAGTTCGAGTCTCTGTCGAACCCGGGGAACGGCGAGACGCGGATGCTCGTTCTGGGGGAGGACGGCCGGTACACACTGGACCGCCCCTTCGATCACTGGCGTGAGCCGGAATCGTACGGATTCACCGGATAGGGAATCGTATGGATTCACCGGATAGAGTGGCAGAGCGATGATCGCTGACTCCTCTCCCGACGGCCGGCTCGACCGCGCCCTCGCCAGCCTGCGCGGACTCGCGGTGGGGGACGCGCTGGGCTCGCAGTTCTTCGTGCCCGTGCACTATCCGCTGCTCAAGCGTCGTGAGCTGCCGCCCACCCCCTGGCAGTGGACCGACGACACCGAGATGGCCTGCTCCGTGGTCGCGGTCCTGGCCACCCACCACCGCATCGACCAGGACGCGCTGGCGCACTCCTTCGCCGAGCGCCACGACTTCGACCGGGGCTACGGCCCGGCGGTCAACCGCATGCTCCGGCAGATCCGCGAAGGCGGCGACTGGCGCGAACTGGCGTCCGCCCTCTTCAAGGGCCAGGGCTCCTGGGGGAACGGCGCCGCGATGCGGATCCCCCCGCTGGGCGCGTGGTACGCCGACGACCCCGAGCAGGCGACCCACCAGGCGGAGATCTCCGCCTACACCACCCACCAGCACCGCGAGGCGGTGGTGGGCGCCATGGCCGTCGCCGCCGCTGCCGCGCTCGCCGCCGACCCGGCGGGCCCGCCCAGCGCCGAGACCCTGCTCGACGGCGTCATCGCGCTCGTACCGCGCAGCGCCGTCGGCGCCGGACTCCGGCGCGCCCGGGACATGCTCGACTACGACGACGCCGCGACCGTCGCCGCCGTCCTGGGCTGCGGACGGCGGACGTCGGCCCACGACACCGTCCCGTTCGCCCTCTGGTCGGCCGCCCGCGCCCTGGGCGACTACGAGAAGGGCTTCTGGGTCACCTCCCAGGTCGGGGGCGACGTGGACACGACCTGCGCCATCGTGGGCGGAGTGATCGCCTCGGGGAAGGCGGGAGCGCCTCCGGAGGCGTGGGTGGCGGCGACGGAAGAGCTGCCGGGGTGGTTGGCGGGCTGAGGCGCCGGGGGCCTCGCAAGGGCCCGAGGGTGTGTTCTGCCCCGAGCGGTGGTGTCTCGTCGCTGGCGGGCGTCGGGTGCCGGTTGGGTGCGGGGTGCGTGCGGGTGTGGGTGCGGATGGCGGCGCTGGTGCGGGTGCCGCAGGTTCTTACGGCCGGCGGCGTGGCACCCTCGCGCCCGCCCTGGGGAGCTTCCGACGCCGGTCCTGGGGAACTCCCGACGTCGGCCGGGTGGCCTCGCCCCGGAAACCCCGCCTCTGTCACAGGCTCGCTACAGCTCCTCGGCCACTCCCTGGGCCGTGTCGCGCACGGATAGCCTGTGCGCCACGCCGCCCGTTGATCTTGGCGGGTGTGCGCCGACGAGACACCGGTCGGCAGTCTCCCTCCGCGACGACGCGTTGAGGCCTGCCCGCAGACCGGTCGGGAGGGGGTCCCTTGTCCGACATACCGTCCACGCCGGAGCCGAGTGACGAGGCATCGGCGAAACGTACGCGCCAGGAAGAGGGCAAGGAGCGCCGCGAGGCCGACGAGCGGCCTTCGCGGGCCGGCGAGTCAGGGGGCGCCGCTGCCGCCGCCGTTTCGGCTGGATCGAGCGCGGGGACCGAGTCCGGTGCGCGTACGGGTTCCGGCGCGCGTGGTGCCGGTGTCGGGGGCGGCGCGCCGGGGCAGGCGGGGCGGGCCGTGGCCGGTGCGGTGACGCCTCGGGCCCACGCGGGCCGGGAGATCCACGGAAGCGCCAGTTGGTCGACTCCGCCGCCACCGTCTCCGTCGCTGCTGGCCGGGCTTCAGTCCGCGCCGCCCGCCCTCGTGCCCACGCCGACGCTGTGGGCCGTGCTCGCCACGGGTGTGCTGAGCATGCTGCTGCTGTCCGACGGTCTGGCGATCAACCTCTTGCTGGTGGCGATCCCCGCCGCGCTCGCCGCCTACTTCGCAGGCCGGGCCGCGGGACGACGCACGCGCGCGTGGAGCGTGGTCTGGGCGGTCGGCGGCCTGGGCCTGCTGATCGTGCCCGCCCTGCGGGACGCGGACTGGCCGTCGTTCCTCGCCGTCGTGACCGCGCTCGCGCTGGGTTCGCTCGCGCTGAACGGCGGACGTACCTGGGCCGCGGTCCTGCTGGGCCCGATCGGTGTCTTCAACGCCCTTGTCCCCGGCCCGGTCTGGGGCTGGCGCGGACTGCGGGAACGTTTCGGGGGAGCCCGCCGCGGTGTCGGGGTCGGACTGCGCGCGCTCGTGGTGACCGCCGTCCTGCTGCTGGTCTTCGGGGCGCTGTTCGCCGGCGCCGACGCGGCGTTCGCGAGCCTGCTCGGGGACCTGATGCCGGACGCCTCCGTGACGGGCGGCCCCTGGCGACTGGTACTGCTGGCGTTCGGCCTCGTGGGAGCGCTGGCGGTGGCCCATACGGCGGCGGCGCCGGTGCAGTGGGACCGGGTCGCCGTCCCCGCGGGGCGTCCTCGCAACCGCGTCGAATGGGCGCTGCCGCTGATCCTGCTGGGCGTGCTCTTCGCCGCCTTCAACGCCGTTCAGCTCGCGGTCCTGTTCGGCGGCTACGACGCAGTACTGGACAAGACCGGCCAGACGTACGCGGAGTACGCGCGGCAGGGTTTCTGGCAGTTGCTGCTCGTCACGCTGCTGACGCTGCTGGTCGTGGTGTTCGCGCTGCGCTGGGCGCCACGGGACGGCACGGGCGACCGCCGGCTGGTCCGGGGTGTGCTGGGAACTCTGTGCGCGCTGGCGCTCGTTGTCGTGGCATCCGCTGTGCGACGTATGGACATGTATGTGGAGGCTTATGGACTCACGCGACTCAGGTTGTCGGTGGTCGCCGGGGAGCTGTGGCTCGGGCTCGTCATCGTGCTCATCATGGCGGCGGGGGTGTGGGGTGCCCGCTGGCTGCCCCGGGTCGTCGCGGCCAGTGCGGCGGCCGGTGTCCTCGCGTTCGGGCTGATGTCGCCCGACGGCCTGGTCGCCGAGCGCAACGTCCAACGGTACGAGGACACGGGCAAGTTCGACCTCGCCTACGCGCGGACCCTGTCGGCCGACGCCGTTCCCGCCCTGGACCGGCTGAAGGAGCCGATGCGGTCGTGCGCGCTCCGCATGATCGCCGGTGACCTGGCAGGAGATGATCACCCCTGGTACGCGACCAGTTGGGGCCAGGCGCGAGCCCGGGACATCCTCCGCGAACGGCCGCCGTCCACCAGCGCCGACCTGATCGTGTGCGGACGACTCAGCGACGAATCAACGGAACGTTGAGCGGCGGGGGAGGGGCTGAGGACCGCTGGGGAGTCAGGGAGAGTCGGGGGCTCGGGGAGCGGCGGCGGAGCTACGGAAGATCGCTGACTCGTGGGGGGTGCTGAACCGCGGAGCTGCTACGGGCGATTGTTGGGGCGGGCGCGTAAGGGCGCTGGGCGGCGGAGGTCCGCGTAGCTGCTGCGGAGGACCCCTGAGGTGCTGGTGAGCGGGTGAGCCGCGGGCGGATCGCTCCGTACCGCCGAAGGCCGGGCCACCGAAGGCCGGGCCATCGCTCTCGCTTCCGGTCCTCAGGAGCGTGGCCCGGCCTCCGCCGTGCGGTTGGCCGCCGTGCCGTTGGCGGCTTCGCGGTTGGTGGCTTCGCGTTTCTCGGCTCTACGGTCCTCAGCCCGCGACCTCAGCCCGCGACCGGGCCCGGTGTCCCTGAGAGGGCCTCCAGGTCGCTCTTGCGCACCCTGATCACCAGCGCCGCGGTGATCAGCGCGAGCACACCCATCGCCACCGCCGGCACGAAGGCGGTGGAGATGCCCTGGGCCAGCACGTCGTGACTCCAGGGAGCGGGCAGTTGGTGCGACTTGGCGAACTCGGCCTTCTGTTCGGCCGAACCGTTCGCCAGGAACTTCGGCACCTGCTTCTCCGCCTCGTCACGGCTGGCGGTGCCGAAGACCGTGGTGAGGATGGAGAGGCCGAGGGAACCACCGACCTGCTGTGTGACGTTGAGCAGACCGGAGGCCGCGCCGGCCTCGTGCTGGGCGACACCGGCGACCGCGGTCACCGTCAAGGTCACGAAGTTCAGGCCCATGCCGAAGCCGAACAGCAACATCGGGCCGAGGACCCCGCCGAGGTAGGAGTCGTCGGGGCTGATGAAGGTCAGCCAGCCGAGCCCGAGGACGACCAGCGTCGACCCCGCGATCATGAACGGTTTGGGCCCGAGCACCGGCAGGAACCGCTGTGACAGACCCGCGCCGATCGCGATGGCCACCGTCACCGGCAGGAAGGCGACTCCGGCCGAGATCGGGCTGTACCCGAGCACGTTCTGTACGAAGAGGACGATGTAGAAGAACATGCCGAACATCGCGGCGGCGAGGCTGAGCATGATCACGTACGTGCCGGAGCGGTTGCGGTCGGCGAACATCCGCAGCGGCGTGATGGGTTCCTTGGCCCGCGTCTCGATCGCGGCGAAGGCCAGCAACAGCACCACGGCCGCGCTGAACGAGCCGATCGTGAGGCTGTCCCGCCACCCGTCCTCGGCGGCCCGGATGAAGCCGTACACCAGGGACGCCATGCCCACTGTCGAGGTGAGCGCGCCAGCGATGTCGAAGCGTCCCGGGTGGCGTTCGGACTCGTTGATGTACAGCGGCGCGAGCACGGCGATCAGGATGCCGATGGGCACGTTGACGAAGAGGACCCACCGCCAGTCGAGCCACTCCGTGAGCATGCCGCCGGCGAGCAGGCCGATGGCTCCGCCGCCGGCCGAGACCGTCGCGAAGACGGCGAACGCCCGGTTCCGCTCCGGGCCCTCCGGGAAGGTGGTGGTGATGAGGGCCAGCGAGGTCGGTGACGCGATCGCTCCACCGACGCCTTGCAGAGCCCGGGCGGCGAGCAACTGCCATGGTTCCTGGGCGAGTCCGCCGAGCAGGGAGGCGAACGTGAACAGCAGGATGCCGGCCATGAAGACCCGGCGCCGTCCGAGGATGTCACCGGCCCGTGCGCCGAGCAGCAGCAGCCCGCCGAAGGTCAGGGTGTACGAGCTGACCACCCATGTCAGGTCGGTGGTACTGAACTTGAGGGCGTCTTGAATGTGCGGGAGCGCGATGTTCACAATCGTCGCGTCGAGTACCACCATGAGTTGGCAGGCCGCGATGACGGCGAGCGCGATGCCGGGATGCCCCTCCCGGCGGGCCGCACCTGGTTTGGTGTCCTTGATCAACTGAGAGGTCGTCACTATGGGTCCCCCACAAGTGCGTTAGTGAACGCTCGCGTTCACTGTCGCGTCAACGGTAGTGAGTCCTCGACAGTGAACGCAAGCGTTCACTGGAGTCCGTTGCCGATGATGTTGGCCGGGCTGACTGGGCTGCGGTCGGGTCGGGTTGGCTGGGTCGGCCTGTGTCGAGTCGGGTTGGCTGGGCTGGGTCGGCCCGCGTCGAGTCGGGTCGGCCTGTGCGGAGCCGGCCTGCGCCGGGTCGGGTTGTGTCGGGTCGGCCCGTGCCGCTCTTGGGGGCGGTCCGGGCGCGGCGCGAGGCGCGCCCGCTCCGCCCGCTCCGTCTGTCCCGTCCGTCCTCGGCGGTCGGGCCCGCCCGCTCGCACCACCGTGAAGTCCGATTGCCCGACCTCGAACTCCGCTCGCCCCGCCCAGTAGTCCCCTCCTGGTTCCTTCCGGATCACCCCCGGATCGCACCGGGTTCACTCCCCGCACAACGGAGACACTCTGATGGTTACTTCGCGTTGGACGGCCGCTTCCGCTCAGGCGTCCTCCCCGCGCCGTCGCGGTGCCGTGCTCGAGCGCGCCATCCTGGAAGCCGCCCTGGAGCAGCTCGGCACCGTCGGCTGGAACGGCCTCACCATGGAGGGGGTCGCCGCCCGCGCCCAGACCGGCAAGGCCGCGGTCTACCGCCGCTGGCCCTCCAAGGAGGACCTGGTCGCCGACGCGCTCCAGGCGGGCCTGCCCGACCTGACCGAGGCCCCGGACCTCGGCAGCGTCCGCGAGGACCTTCTCGAACTGTGCCGCCGGGCCCGCGAGGCGATGTTCTCCCCGTCCGGCTTCGCGCTGCGCTCGGTGCTTCACGAATGCGATGTGACCCAGGCCGAGCGTTTCAACGGGGTGATCCTAGGTGGCGTCATCGAGCCCACCATGCGTCTGCTCCGAGAGGTCATCCACCGTGGTATCGGGCGCGGAGAGGTCCGCCCCGACGCCGCCAACCAGTACGTCTTCGATGCCATCCCGGCCATGATGATGTACCGATCCAAGGTGTGCGGGAGCGAATGGAGCGATCAGGATCTACAGGAGATGATCGACAGTCTGATGATCCCGCTGCTGCGGGGCGGTGCCGTCTGACCGGCTTCTCCGGAGGTCGCTCGGCCGCTCGGGGAACCTGGGTGTCGCGAGGGGCTTCGGGCGGCGTACTCTGAGGACGCCATGCCGTACGAACCACCCACCCACACCGTAGAGCGCTCCCTGCGCGCCACGACCGGAGCCAAGGTCATTGCCGGTGTCGACGAGGTGGGCCGCGGTGCGTGGGCCGGCCCCGTCACCGTCTGTGCCGCCGTCACCGGTCTGCGCCGCGCCCCCGAAGGGCTCACCGACTCGAAGCTCCTGACCGTGAAGCGCCGTACCGCGCTCGCGGTCGAGTTGGAGAAGTGGGTGACGTCGTACGCCCTTGGTCATGCCTCGCACGAGGAGATCGACCACCTGGGGATGACCGCCGCCCTGCGTCTCGCGGCCGTGCGCGCCCTGGAGGCCTTGCCGGTCCGCCCCGACGCGGTCATCCTCGACGGAAAGCACGACTATCTCGGCGCGCCCTGGAAGGTCCGCACGGTGATCAAGGGCGACCAGTCGTGCATCGCCGTCGCGGCGGCGTCGGTGATCGCCAAGGTTCAGCGCGACAAAATGATGGCCGAACTGGGCATCGAACATGCAGACTTCGGTTTTGCGGCCAACGCGGGTTACCCGTCGCCGGTCCACAAAGCCGCGCTGGAGGAGCGGGGGCCCACCCCGTACCACCGGCTGTCGTGGGCGTATCTTGATGCGCTGCCCCAGTGGCGGCACCTCAAGAAGGCCCGCGGCTGGGCGGACGGAAACGTTCCGGAGATCGAGGGCCAGCTCGGCTTCGATTTCTGACGATCTCGTTCGCACCCATGTGCCACCCGCCGACGCGAGTCGCACCGGCGTTTGATAAGTATCAGCTCATGCCTCTCCTTCCCGAGGAGCCTCAGATTCACGAGAGTGCCCAGGGTCCCCGCGCGACCCCGGCCAGTGGCCGCACCGCGCCGACCCCCCGCCCCGTACCCGGTCCCCGCCCCGTGGCTCCGCCGCGTCCCGGCCGCCCGGGTCCTGTCCGGCCCATGCCGGCCCAACGCACCGCGCGCGAGCCGGTCGTGGCCACGCCGGGACCGTCCGCCAAGGCTGCGGCACCCGCTGCCGCCACCCCGCAGATCCAGCTCATCCCGGCTCCGGCCGGGGGCGCGCTGGACGCCGCCGAAGAAGCCGTCGACCTGCTGCTGGACTCGGGCCGCGCCCCCGGTGAGGTGCTGGTGATCACCACCGGCGATCCGCACCCGTGGGCCGCGCACGAGCTGTCCTTCGGCGAGGCCGCCTACTGGGCTCAGCACGACGCGGGCGACGACGTCTTCTACGCCGACGCCTCCGTCGCCGGCCGTGCAGCGCCCCGCCCCGTGGTCGTGGTCGCCGTCAACGGCGGCTCCACCGAGGCCCTTGCCTCGGGCCTGCCGCTGGCGCTCGGCCGGGCCGGTGCCCTGCTGATCGTCTGCGGCGACCCGAAGCTGATCAACTCGGTTCTGGGCGCCGGCGTCTGATCACGTTCCGGACCTTGTCCGGAGCGCGGTCCGCACGATGCGGAGGGTGCCGCCCCGGCGGCACCCGCACGGCTTGCTCGACGCCAGAGGTGGTCGGGGTCGCGGTGCGTGGGCGTGGGGCGGCGTGGTCCGCCTTCCCCGAGGGCGGACCGAGCAGTGAGCCTTCGCTGTCGCTGTCGCTGTCGCTGTCGCTGTCGCTGTCGCTGTCGCCGGAGGCGGATGGCCCTACCCGCGTTGGGCGGGGCCGAACCTCAGCCGAAGGGGGCCCGAGCTTAAAGGCCTGCCCGAGCCGGGTCGGCCCGTGGGTCAGCGGGCCGCCGCCCGGCGCAGGACCTCCGACGCGGCGCCTCCGGTGCGAGGCAGTGGCGGCAGCGCCTCACCCGTCAGGAACTCCGGCGGGGAGTCCGTGTTGGGCCGGCGTCCGCCCCGCCCCTCGCCGAGGACCTGCCAGCCATCACGCGTGAGGGTGATGTACGCGCCACAGCGCAGCCCGTGAAGCGTGCAGGCGTCGCGCAGCCCCCACATCCAGGCGCCGTCCTCCTCCGTCCACCGCGCGTCGCCGTCCCGGCAGTACAGCAGCACGGCCGTGCGCACCGGGGAGCGGCGCCGCAGATCGTGCGGGATGACCCGGCGCAACTGCGCGAGGAGCGCGTTGCGGAACATCCAGCCGTCCGCGGGGGCCGAGCGTCGCGTGAACGAAGCGCTCGCCAGCAGCCGTTCCTCCGGATCGAGGACCGCCACGACTGCCGTCGCGGGTCTCGGCCGGTGGCGGGCGTGCAGGCCGCTGACGACCTCACGGGGGTTGCGCAGCAGCGGAATGCCGGCCGAGGCCCATTCGGCGGGTTCAAGCATGCGGGCCAGTGGGTTGGCGGAAGCGGCAGACAGGTCGGGAGACATCGACATGGATGCCGCCGAGGACGGAGCGAATCCGAAGGTCACGGTCCTCCCTTCGGCTACGCGCCCGGACTGCGGGCGGGGTCGGACTTCGGGGGATGCGCACGCCGCGGCAGAGCCCTACCGGATCACGGGCGAACCGAGCGGGGGCGGACTTCAATTCTTCCTGTCGAACTGGGTTGCGGCAACGAGCAATTGGGGCCACGGGCCGGTATCGGGTGATTGGCCGCCTATATACCTGCCCGATGTCCCGCCCAGGGACACGCGGGTCACGCCTGCACGGCGAGGACCAGCGGCAACACTCCCTGGGCGCCGGCTCTGCGCAGCATCCGCGCGGCGACGGCGAGCGTCCAGCCCGTCTCCGTGGCGTCGTCCACCAGCAGAACCGGGCCGCCCGCCTCCTTCAGGGCGGCGGCCAGCTCAGGCGGCACCGACAACGCGCCGTCCAGCGCCTTCAGCCGCTGCGCGCTGTTGCTCCGGGAGACGTGTGCGCCATCGCCGACGTACTCCAGGGATCCCAGCAGGGGCATCCGGCCGACTTCCGCGATGCCCGCGCCGAGCGACTGGATCAGCCGAGGCCGTGAACGGGAGGCCACTGTCACGACGCCGACGGGCCGGGGCTGTGCGTCGGGCTGACCTGAGGACCAGCCCCCCGGGCCCTTCGCCCAGTCGGCCAGAACTCCGACGACGGCCCGGGCGACATCGTCCGGTACCGGAGCGTCCGGTGCCTGCGGAGCGAGCAGAGGCCGCAGGCGGTTGCCCCAGCCGATGTCCGACAGACGTCCAAGGGCACGCCCCGGAGAGGCCTGTTCACCGGCCGGGATACGTCCCTTCAGGTCGACACCGACCGCCGGCAGTCCGGTCGGCCACATCTTGCGCGGCTCGACCTCGACGCCAGCCCGCCCCAGCTCGCCACTCGCCGCGTCCAGAGCGGCGGAGGAGACGTCCGGCCGGAACCGGGCGCCGGCGCAGTTGTCACAGCGCCCGCACGGTGCGGCTCCCTCGTCGTCCAGTTGCCGCCGCAGGAACTCCATGCGGCAGTCGGTGGTGGAGACGTAGTCCCGCATCGCCTGCTGTTCCGCCGCGCGCTGCTTGGCCACCCAGGCATAGCGCTCGGTGTCGTACGCCCAGGGGGCGCCGGTGGAGATCCAGCCGCCCTGCACCCGGCGTACGGCGCCGTCCACGTCCAGCACCTTGAGCATGGTCTCCAGGCGGGACCTGCGCAGCTCGACCAGCGGTTCCAGCGCGGGCAGCGAGAGCGGGCGCTCGGCTCGCGCCAGCACGTCCAGCGTGCGCCGTACCTGCTCTTCGGGCGGGAAGGCGATGGACGCGAAGTACTCCCAGATCGCCTGGTCCTCCTTGCCCGGCAGGAGCAGCACCTCCGCGTGCTCCACACCACGGCCCGCGCGCCCCACCTGCTGGTAGTAGGCGATGGGGGAGGAGGGGGAGCCGAGGTGGACCACGAATCCCAGGTCGGGCTTGTCGAAGCCCATGCCCAGTGCCGATGTGGCGACCAGGGCCTTGACGCGGTTGGCGAGCAGATCCTCCTCGGCCTGCTGGCGCTCCGCGTTCTCCGTCTTTCCCGTGTAGGACGCCACGGGGTAACCGCTCTGGCGCAGGAAGGCGGTGACCTCCTCGGCCGCGGCCACGGTGAGGGTGTAGATGATGCCGGAGCCCGGCAGGTCGTTGAGATGCTCGGCGAGCCAGGCCATCCGGTGTGCGGCGTCGGGCAGCCGCAGCACGTTCAGGCTCAGGCTCTCCCGGTCCAGTGGTCCGCGCAGGACCAGGGCGTCGGTGCTGCCTCCCGTGCCGAGCTGCTCGGCGACGTCGGCGGTCACGCGCGCGTTGGCCGTCGCGGTGGTCGCCAGCACCGGGACGCCGGGCGGCAGGTCGGCGAGCATGGTGCGCAGGCGGCGGTAGTCGGGCCGGAAGTCGTGGCCCCAGTCGGAGATGCAGTGCGCCTCGTCGACCACCAGGAGGCCGGTGGCGGCGGCCAGTTTGGGGAGGACCTGGTCGCGGAAGTCGGGATTGTTCAGCCGTTCCGGGCTCACCAGCAGTACGTCGACCTCGCTCGCCGCCACCTCGGCCTGGATGGTCTCCCACTCCTCGGTGTTGGACGAGTTGATGGTCCGCGCGCGGATTCCGGCGCGGGCGGCGGCCTCCACCTGGTTGCGCATGAGCGCGAGAAGCGGCGAGACGATCACCGTGGGCCCGGCGCCCCGCTCGCGCAGCAGCGCGGTCGCCACGAAGTACACCGCGGACTTGCCCCAGCCGGTGCGCTGCACGACCAGCGCTCTGCGCTTGTCGGCCACCAGCGCCTCGATGGCGCGCCACTGATCCTCGCGCAGGCGCGCCTCGCCGGCCTGTCCGCCGACGAGTCGGGCCAGGACGGTGTCGGCCGCCGCCCGCAGCTCTTCGCGGGCAGCGTCGGGTGCGTTGTCAGTGGCTGTGGGTCGCGGGTCTTCGTTGGTCATGGCTCCATGCAACCCGATGGGTCGGACAAACCGCGAACGAGCCGGTCGGCCTGTGGACAACCTTTGACGTGATCATGGCCGTGGTTATCCACAGGGCAAAGCGGAATTTCATGATCCGCGAGATGGTCACCGCATGACGAATCACGACGAAGCGACCGAGATGTCCGGTGACGAGAACAGCAACGCGATGGGGGCGGGCGGCACGCTCGGCAGGCCCGCCGGGCGAGAAAGGTGCGGCGGGCGGCCGGGGGCGCGGCGCCGGCCGGCGTCGGATGGCAGGAGCGCCCGCGTCAAGGGCGAGCCGGCTGACAGCGCCGCCGCCATCAGCCCGGTGATTCCGCATAGGCCGGCGATTGCGGGCAGGCCGGAAGTGCCGGGTGGGCCGGTGGTGCCGGGAGCGTCGGTACCTCCGGGCGCAGCCGCTGGAGAACACCAGGTCACGCACCAGGTGACCCTGCGGACCCCGGCGGAGCTGGCCGACGCGCTGCCCTATCTCCTCGGTTACCGTCCCGAGGAGAGCATCGTGCTGGTCGCCCTGCACGACCGGGAGCGACAGGGCCGGTTCGGCGGCCGGGCCCGCCTCGGTATCCCCCGGCAGGCGGAGGACTGGCCGTCCGTCGCCGACCAACTGGCACAAGGACTCGTCAAAGGGAGCGAGCGCCGGGGAGCCCGGCCCGAGAGCATGGTCGCCTACCTCTGCCAGGAACCGCGGGCCGGGGAGTCGGGGCGGGACGTCATGGAAAGGCTGCGCCCGCTCGCACAGTTGCTGCGTACCTCCTGCGGACGCCTGGACGTCCCGGTGATCGAGGCGCTGTGCATCTCCGACGGCCGCTTCTGGTCGTACACCTGCCCGGGCCAGGGATGCTGCCCGCCGGAGGGTTCGCCGATGGGGCTGCCCGGTACGTCCGTCCTGGCCGCCGCGGCGACCTATGCGGGCCTTCAGGTACGGGGATCCCTCAAGGAGTTGACGGCCAGGCTCACGCCCTGGGAGTCCAGCGCCGCGCTCGGCCAGGAGGTGGCCCTCGACACCGCCAGCATGGCTCTCGTACCGAGGATCCTGGAGGACGCCGGCCGAGCCGAAGTGGCAGAGGAAGCCCTTGCCTTGGCCCGACGCCTGAGGGAACGCCTGGCGGCGGCCCCCGCCGTGCCCGGGATGCGTCCGGCGGACCTGCGTGACGACGGGCTCCTGGAGGACGAGGAGGCGGCCACCCTGATCCTCGCCCTCCAGGACCGCACGACACGCGACCGCGCGGCGGAGTGGATGGAGGGCGACGAAGCAGCCCCTGCGCTGCGGCTGTGGCGAGCGTTGGCCCGGCGCTGCGTCGGCCCCTACCGAGAGCACGCCGCCGCGCCCCTCACCCTCGCCGGATGGGTCGCCTGGTCCACCGGCGACGAACTCGAAGCGCGGGAAGCCCTCGCCATGGCCCTCGGCTCCGACCCCGACTATCTGTTCGCCCGTCTCCTGCACCAGGCATGCAACGAGGGCCTGGACCCGGAGTCCGTCCGCCGGTGCCTGCGCGCGGAGCGGACCGGTCGCGGCCCGGCGAAGGAGGAGCGGTCCCCCGATTCCGGCGACCCGGTCACTTCGGCAGCCGCGACGGCGAAAACCGGCGGGCCTTGCACACCTACCGTCCCGCCGCCCGCGCCCCGGCGTCGACGCCGGCCCCGTATGAGCGCGCACAGCAGTGTCCGTCCGGCGGCCCGGCGCCGCCCCGGCGTGGCGGGCGGCCGGGGGAGCCGTTCGGTCACCGAGTTCTCCCGCACCGTGGATCGGCCGGACCGGGCCAAGGAGAGGCCGGACGAGTCCCGGCGCACGTCGGGCGACGCGGGCGCCGGGCGAGATGCCGGAGAGGAGGGGTGACGGCGCGGAGCGTGGGCCAGGGGAGTGGGCCTGTGGAGAACGGCAGCGGGCTGGGCTTGGTGAGCCGGAGCCGGAGCGGCGGTGTTGGTGGCGGGGGGTGTCTGCGGGGTGGCGGTGAACATCTCTGGGCGGGGAGGGCTCTTCGTACGCGACGTACTCGATGGGCGGGCTTGGTGGCGGGACTTCGAGCCCGGGCGAGGGGTGAATGCGCCGGCCGGGGCCGAACCCGCCGCCATTCGGTCGGCTCGGCCGGGCGAGAGCGTGACCCCGGGCGGGGCTGTCCCGTTCACCTGAGTGGCGGAATCCCTGGCCGGATTGCGCCACCGCCACGCCCCGACTCCATGGAGCCACCCACCAGGCGCCGTACGCGCTCCCGGCGCACCGAGCGCGAAGGAAGCCACCC
Organism: Streptomyces sp. NPDC007084; assembly: GCF_040703595.1. Lineage (NCBI taxonomy): Bacteria > Bacillati > Actinomycetota > Actinomycetes > Kitasatosporales > Streptomycetaceae > Streptomyces > Streptomyces sp. NPDC007084. The sequence goes on along the minus strand of NZ_JBEYFY010000003.1, from coordinate 254,360 downwards.
GATGCCCATGCCCATGTCCACTCCGTCCTCGGCCCCCGCAAGCGGACGTTCGTCCGCGACCGACATCGCGCAGCCCGTCGGGCGCGGGGGTACGCCGGTGTCCGCCCGAGCCGGCCGGGACCCCGGCGTACCCCCGTTCCCCGGAGGGCGCGGCCTCGCCGTTCCACCGGTGTCCCCTGGCGCACCTGTCCGGACGGGGGACCTGCCGCCCGCCCACACCGCCCTGATCTGTGTCGCGCTTCCGGGACTGGTGATCTCCGCCGACGAGGGACAACTGACCGGCCGCGGACTGGAGGGCTTCTACCGGGCAGGGCGCCGTCTGCTGTCGCGCTGCCGGCTGAGTGTCGGCGGCAGGGAGCCGCTCCCGGTGCAGGCCCGCATGGTCGGAGCCGATGTGGCCCGCTTCGTGGGCACTCTGCGTGTGTCGCCGGACGCGGGACCCGACCCGGACGTGGTCGTCGAACGGACCCGCCATGGGGAGGGCAGCGAGCGGATCACCCTGCGGAGTTCGTCGCCGCGCACGCTGCGGCTCCCCGTCGAGATCGCCCTCGGGACGGATCTCGCGGAGTTGGGCTCGATCGCCTCGGGCCGCCCGGGGCCAGAGCTGGCGGCCAGCGTGCACACCGCCGGACTGCGCTGGTCCTCCGCCACGGGGCATGCCGCCGTGACCGCCGAGCCGTCGCCCACCGACGCGCTCGCCTCGGCCGGGCTGCTGCGCTGGGAAGTCGAACTGCCGCCCGGCGGTACCTGGAGCGTGGAACTGCGGGTCCGCCTGGACGGCGCCGGACCGATCAGGACTGTCGGCCGCGGTGCGGCGAGCCCCTTCGCGCCGGCGCGGGCCGTCAGCGACGGGCTCGGAGCGGAAGCGCTCCTGCGGAGGTCCATCCAGGATCTTCAGGGGCTGCTGGTGCGCGATCCCCGGCACCCGACCGACATCCACCTCGCGGCGGGCGCGCCGTGGCGGTGCGGGCTGGCACCGGCCGACGCCCTGGTCGCGGCCCGGATGGCACTGCCCCTGGGGACGCGCCTCGCCGTCGGCACCCTGCGAACGCTGGCACGGACCCAGCTCGCCGGTTCGGGGCCGCGCGCCGGACTGATTCCGGGGCCGCTCCGGGATGCCGGACCGCACCTTCCGCCAGGCTGCACCGCGACCGAGGCGACGCTGCTCTTCCCCGTCCTCCTCGCGGAGGCACGTCGCTGGGGGCTGGCGGAGCAGGAGGTCGAAGAGCTGCTCCCCGCCGCCGAGCGCTGTCTCGAATGGCTCCGGACCGCGGTCGGCGACGGCACGTATCTGCCCGACGCGCAGCCCGGCGGGCCTTTTCGCTGCGAGACGCAGGCCCACGCGCACCGCGCGGCGCTGCTCGGTGCCGATCTGCTCGACGCACACGGCAGGACGGGAGGTCTGGGTCTGCGGCAGTGGGCCCAGGAGTTGCGTACGGCGTTCCGGGACGACTTCTGGGCCGACGACCGGAGCGGAGGCAGACCGGCCGTCGCCCGGGCGTCGGACGGACGGCTCGCGACCCAGCTCGGTGGGAGCGCCGCCCACCTCCTGGATACCGGACTGCTCGGCTCCGGCGAGCCGGCGCCCGGTCTCCTCGACAAGGTCCGTACCGAGCAGGTCGCGCGGCTGCTCGGAAGCCCCGCCATGGACTCGGGCTGGGGGCTGCGCAGCATGGGGGTGAAGGAGCCGGCGTACAACCCGTTCGGTCACCGGGCGGGGGCCGTACGCGTCCAGGAGACGGCCGTGGCGGTCGCCGGCCTGGCCGCCGCGGGCTACGAGAAGGAGGCGGCCTCACTGCTGCGCGGTGTTCTCGCGGCAGCCGACTTCTTCGGCCACCGTCTCCCGGACATGTATGCCGGAGAGCAGCGCACCGAGGGCGGCGCCCCGCTGCCGCACCCCGCGGCATCCCGTCCGGCGGCCGTCTCCGCCGCGGCCGGTGTACTGCTGCTCAGCACCCTGGCCGGAATCCGTCCCGATGCGCCCGCCGGGACAGTGACCCTGCGTCCGTTCCGCGCTGCGCCGCTCGGCGAGATCGGCCTCACGGACCTGCGCGTCGCGGGAGCGCCCTTCTCCGTGCGCGTCAGCAGACTCGGGCTCGCCATGGTCGAGGAGGCGGACAGCGGACTGCAGTTGGGGCTGTGAGGTCCCGGAACGCGTACCGTGGCCGGTGCCGTCCAGCCCCGGGGTGCGTTCCAGGACAGAAGTCGATCAGGCGGGGTCGGAGCTGACGAACAAGGTGTTTATCGTCAGGCAGACGACTATGATCGCGGCATGCCCTACGACCCGTCAGCCTTTCCGCCCTTCGCCGTGACCGTGGACCTGGTCGTGCTGACCGTGCGCCGCCATGCCCTGTGCGCGTTGGCGGTACGGCGGGGAGAGCAGCCCTTCCAGGGACGCTGGGCGCTGCCCGGCGGATTCGTACGGGCCGACGAGGACCTGGCCCAGGCAGCAGCGCGGGAACTGGTCGAGGAGACCGGCCTGAGCGCCCACGACCCCTCCGTGCCCGCACAGGACAACGGCGCGCATCTCGAGCAGCTCGCGACCTACGGTGACCCCAAGCGTGACCCCCGGATGCGCGTGGTCAGCGTCGCACACCTCGCGCTGGCCCCCGACCTGCCCGCACCCCGGGCCGGCGGCGACGCGAACAGCGCACGCTGGGCGCCGGTCGAAGAGCTGCTGCAACAGGGCGGATACGGGCGGGACGGCGAGCAGGCGGCCCCCCTCGCCTTCGATCACGCCCAGATCCTCTCGGACGGGGTGGAGCGTGCCCGGTCCAAGATCGAGTACTCGTCCCTGGCGACGGCTTTCTGCCCGACCGAGTTCACGGTCGGCGAGCTGCGCCGCGTCTACGAGGCGGTGTGGGGTGTGGCGCTGGACCCGCGCAACTTCCACCGCAAGGTGACCGGCACGCCCGGCTTCCTGGTGCCCACAGGGGGCACGACCACCCGACAGGGCGGCCGTCCCGCCCAGTTGTTCCGCGCGGGCGGTGCCACGCTCCTCAACCCGCCCATGCTGCGCCCAGAGGTCTGACGGGCGGCGAGCAAGGCAGCGGACAGCCTTTCGTACCTGGGGGCCCGGATGTGCTCGGGCGAGCGGTGAAGCATGTCCGCGACGAACCGCATGGCGTCCGCAAATTCCGTTATGTCGCGCTATCTTGCTTCGGGTGATCCAGGCCATCGGACTGACCAGCAACCCCCGCAAGGAGCACCCGCCCGCCGTTGACGACGTGTCCTTCGACGCGCACGCGGGCCGCGTCACAGCGCTTCTCGGAGCCCAGGGCGCGGGCAAGACCACGGCGTTGAAGCTCATGCTCGAACTCCAACAGGGCCGCGGCATCACCTACTTCCGCGGGCGGCCCCTGCACCGGATCGCCCATCCGTCGCGCGAGGTCGGCGTCCTCATGGGCGATGTGCCCGGCCATCCGGCACGCACGGTCCGCGGTCAACTCCGCATGCTGTGCGCCGCCGTCGGCGTGCCCGTACGCAGAGCGGACGAAGTGCTCGAAGCGGTGGGCCTCGTCAGCCTCCGCGACGAGCGTCTGGGCACGCTCTCCCGTGGCATGGACCGCCGCCTCGGGCTGGCGTCCGCCCTGCTGTCCGACCCCCACACCCTCGTGCTCGACGAACCGGCGGCAGAGCTCTCTGCCCGTGAAACCCGTTGGCTGCACGGGATTCTGCGCGCCCACGCGGCTCAGGGCGGCACAGTGCTGTTCACCACGGACGACCCCAAGGAGGCCGCCCGGACCGCCGACCGGGTCGTCACCCTGGAGCAGGGGCGACTGGTGGCCGACCAGGAGGCCGCGGACTTCGCCCGCACCCGGCTGCGGCCACGCGTCGTCGTCCGCAGCCCGCACGCCGCCCGCCTCGGCGTGCTCCTGGCCAAGGAAGCCCGCACCGCGCAACGCTCCGTCGAGGTCGTACGCGAGGAGGGCAACCGGCTCTCCGTGTACGGCAGCACCTGCGCCGAGGTCGGCGAGGCCGCCTTCCGGAACGGCATCCTCGTCCACCAACTCGCCGACGAGACAGGTGACATGGGGCCGGCGCCCGCACCTCCCCGCGAAACAGCGGGGCAGTCACCGGCCGGAGAAGGCGAGCAGCCGGGCAACGACCCGGACGAGCCCCGGGTGGAGGAGCGGCCGGCCACCGGAACCCTGGCCGCGAACGGACTTTCGCCCCTGCCGCCGCCCATCGCCGTACGCCACGCCCCGGGCCCGCTGCGGCCCCTGCGCTACGAACTGCGCCGGTCCGCGGGCGTCGGCACCGGCTACCTCACCGCGGCGGTCGTTCTCGTCACTTCGGCCCTCCTGTCCGTCCTCCTCGCCCGCATCGGCCACACGCCCCAGGCGCACCTGCTCGCCGCCTGGCCGCAGGAACTCCCGCTGCCGCCCGCCGCCCTGGGTGCCGGACTGCTGGGCGCCCTGGCCTTCGGTGAGGAGTTCCGCCACCCCGCCCTGGCCGCGGACCGCGGCACCGTCCCCCGCCGGCTGGGACTGCTCACCGCCAAACTCCTCGTCGCCTCGGTCACCGCCCTGCTGCTCGCCGTCCTCACGGTCGGATGCGACCTGGAAATGCTCTATCTCGTATACGGACGGGAGCTCGCGGGTGTTCCCGCGGACTGGCTTTCCCTGGGCGCGAGTTGGATCGGCCTCGTGGTCGGCTGCGCCTGGGCCGGTGTGCTGGCCGCAGGCATCTTCCGTTCCACCGCCGCCGGGCTCGCCGCCGTGCTCGCCGTGCCGATCGTCGTCGTACCACTCGTACAAAAGGTCTTGCTGGGACCGTCTGTGCGGTCGGCCGCCGGGTTCTCCGAGAGGTTGCGGGAGCTGGTTCTGGTGCAGTGGCCGTTCGGTGGCGGGCGATATCTGGCGGCCGCCGTGGAGGTGCTGGCCCAACCCGTGGGCGGGGCTCTGACGTTGTCGCTGACCGCTCTGCTCTGCGCATATCTGCTCACGACGCTGCGGAGCCGGGTCCGGTGACGACCGTCCGCACCCTTCCGATCCGGCGGTGCGCACAACTCCCCGAAGTGCGCTCGTTTCTTTCCGATAAGGCGTCAATTGCGACGGGGTGAGCGATCACCCTTTCGTGTGCTTTTCACCAAAGACCTCAAGGGAGTTGGAGCGGGCGCCGACAAAAGACCCGTGAGTACCCTTGCGCAGACCATGATGACCGCCGCCCGCTCCTCCGACTCCGGACTGGCAGGGCCGGGCGAACTCGACCGTTACCCCTATGCCGACGCTCCTGGTGTCGACCGCGTGAGCACCCCTGTCTGGGAGAGTGCCGAACCCGAGCTGGGTCGCGTCGGCCGCCGCGCCGCGGGCAGCCGCGGACGCGGACTGCACGGCCAACTCGTCCAGCAGCTCGGTCAGATGATCGTTTCCGGAGACCTCGGCGCGGACCGTCCGCTCGTGCCCGAGGAGATCGGCCAGCGGTTCGAGGTCTCGCGGACCGTCGTCCGCGAGTCGCTTCGCGTCCTTGAGGCCAAGGGGCTGGTCAGTGCCCGCCCGAACGTCGGCACGCGCGTGCGTCCCGTCAGCGACTGGAACCTTCTCGACCCGGACATCATCGAGTGGCGTGCCTTCGGTCCCCAGCGGGACGACCAGCGGCGCGAGCTCAGCGAGCTCCGCTGGACCATCGAGCCGCTCGCCGCGCGCCTGGCCGCCGGACGCGGGCGAGAGGACCTCCAGCAGCGACTCGGCGACATGGTCGAGATCATGGGCCACGCCATGTCCCAGGGTGACTCCCTGACGTTCTCGCGGGCCGACGCCGAGTTCCACTCGCTGCTCATCCAGCTCGCGGGCAACCGGATGCTGGAACACCTCTCCGGGATCGTGTCCGCCGCTCTTCAGGTCTCCGGCGGCCCGGTGACCGGCTGTGACCGTCCGAACGAGGTCTCCCTGGGGCACCACGCCCGCATCGCGGACGCCCTCGCGGCGGCCGACGGCACGGCCGCGGAGACGGCGATGCGCCAGCTTCTCACCGTCCACCCCGAAGTGGAGCGCGTGGTTCCCGCTCCGCGCGAGCACTGATCGCGCACCGAGGGTGACGCGGTCCGGGGTGCGCGCCCGTCCGGAGCATCGACTGGCCGGCGAAACCGTCTCGCGTCGGGACCCTGCCGGATCCACAGCGGATGCGGCAGGGTCCCGACGGCGCGACCGCGTGGTGGACCCCGGCCTGACCTGGTGCGACCGGATCTGACCACTTTTGAGCGCTTACGGGGTGTGACTCGGGCCACGTAGATTGGGCGTAACGCTCAACCGGGCAGCGCGATGACCTAATAGGTGATAGCCGAGGAGGGAATACAGACGCCGTTCGTGGCGCTGTCCCTCTCCCCGGCACCCGCCCGCGCCGTCGGCCCATCCCCAAGCTGGCGGTCGTCGGTTCCCGTCCACAGCGGACGGGGCCGGAAGCCGTTTTCCAACGTTCCGAGAGGTTGTTCGTGTCGGCCAGCACATCCCGTACGCTCCCGCCGGAGATCGCCGAGTCCGTCTCTGTCATGGCGCTCATTGAGCGGGGAAAGGCTGAGGGGCAGATCGCCGGCGATGACGTGCGTCGGGCCTTCGAAGCTGACCAGATTCCGGCCACTCAGTGGAAGAACGTACTGCGCAGCCTCAACCAGATCCTCGAGGAAGAGGGTGTGACGCTGATGGTCAGTGCCGCGGAGCCCAAGCGCACCCGAAAGAGCGTCGCAGCGAAGAGTCCGGCCAAGCGCACCGCCACCAAGACCGTGGCGGCGAAGACGGTGACCGCCAAGAAGGCCACCGCCACCGCGGCTCCGGCCGCCCTCGCCGGCGACCCGGCCGAGGGCGAGTCCGCCGGCACGGCAGTCGCCGCCAAGAAGACGACGGCCAAGAAGGCCGCCGCCAAGAAGACGGTCGCCAAGAAGGCCGCGGCCAAGAAGACCACCGCCAAGAAGGACGACCCGGAGCTCGCCGACGAAGAGACGGTCGAGGAGACCCCCGGCAAGCCCGGCGCCGAGGAGCCCACCGAGGACGGCGCCCAGGGCTTCGTCCTGTCCGACGAGGACGAGGACGACGCGCCCGCGCAGCAGGTCGCCGCCGCCGGTGCCACCGCCGACCCGGTCAAGGACTACCTGAAGCAAATCGGCAAGGTCCCGCTGCTCAACGCCGAGCAGGAGGTCGAGCTCGCCAAGCGCATCGAGGCCGGTCTGTTCGCCGAGGACAAGCTGGCGAACGCCGACAAGCTCGCCCCCAAGCTCAAGCGCGAGCTGGAGATCATCGCCGAGGACGGCCGCCGCGCCAAGAACCACCTTCTGGAGGCCAACCTCCGCCTGGTGGTCTCCCTGGCCAAGCGCTACACCGGCCGCGGCATGCTCTTCCTGGACCTCATCCAGGAGGGCAACCTCGGTCTGATCCGCGCGGTCGAGAAGTTCGACTACACCAAGGGCTACAAGTTCTCCACGTACGCCACCTGGTGGATCCGTCAGGCGATCACCCGCGCCATGGCCGACCAGGCACGCACCATCCGTATCCCGGTGCACATGGTCGAGGTCATCAACAAGCTCGCGCGCGTGCAGCGCCAGATGCTCCAGGACCTGGGCCGCGAGCCCACCCCGGAGGAGCTGGCCAAGGAACTCGACATGACCCCCGAGAAGGTCATCGAGGTCCAGAAGTACGGCCGCGAGCCCATCTCCCTGCACACCCCGCTGGGCGAGGACGGTGACAGCGAGTTCGGTGACCTCATCGAGGACTCCGAGGCCGTCGTCCCGGCTGACGCGGTCAGCTTCACGCTCCTCCAGGAGCAGCTGCACTCCGTTCTCGACACCCTGTCCGAGCGTGAGGCGGGCGTCGTCTCGATGCGCTTCGGTCTCACCGACGGTCAGCCGAAGACCCTCGACGAGATCGGCAAGGTGTACGGCGTGACCCGCGAGCGGATCCGCCAGATCGAGTCCAAGACCATGTCGAAGCTGCGTCACCCCTCGCGCTCCCAGGTGCTGCGCGACTACCTCGACTAGGCCTCGGCCGTACGTCACCGAGGGCCCGGTTTCCCGTGAGGGAGCCGGGCCCTCGGCGCGTGCGCGGCGTGCGTGTCCGTGTCCCCTGGATCACTGTGAGTGTTCCATGGTCATCACAGTGTGAGGAGCACGCATGCGTCGTCCCTTTGCCTCCGTCCTGGCTCTCGCCGCCGCAGCAGCGGTGATACCGCTGGCCTCACCCGCGCGGGCGGCCGTCGACGGCATTGTCGTCGGCAGCTATCCGGTCCAGATCTCCGAGAGTCCGTGGACGGTCGCGCTGTCCAGCCGTGACCGGTTCGGGGGTACGCGCGCGGGGCAGTTCTGCGGAGGGGTCGTCATCAGCCCGACCACCGTGCTGACCGCCGCCCACTGCCTGGGCAGCGACGTATTGGGCTCGCCGCCCCACCAGCTACGCGACCTGAAGGTCATCGCGGGTCGCGGCGACCTGATCTCCAGTGAGGGCAAGGAGGTCCCCGTCAGCGAAATCTGGGTCAATCCGCACTACGACAGCTACACGAACGCCGGGGACTTCGGTGTGCTGACGCTCGCCGATCCGCTGCCCGCCTCGTCGGTGATCCGCATGGCGCCGGCAGGAGACCCCGCCTACCAGGCCGGCACGGCCGCCAAGGTCTACGGATGGGGCGACACGACCGGAGGCGGCGACTACGCGCGCAGCCTGCGGGCCGCGGACGTCCACGTGATGTCCGACGGCGCCTGCGAGCGGGCGTACCCCGGCAGTGCCGACGGGACGTATGACGCCGCCTCCATGGTGTGTGCCGGTGAGACCGGAGGCGGCCGGGACGCCTGTCAGGGCGACAGCGGCGGGCCGCTGGTCGCTCAGGGGCGGCTCATCGGCCTGGTGTCGTGGGGAAGCGGCTGTGGGCGCCCTGGACGCCCTGGCGTCTACACGCGGGTCTCGGAGGCCGCCAAGGCGCTCGGAGCCGCTCACTGACGCCTTCAGGCGCCGTGAACACGAGTGTGGGCGGTCGCTCCCTGTCTCCAGGGAGCGACCGCCCACTCACCGGCCTGTCGCCGGCACTCGCTCGTCGTTGATGCGAAGGTCAGTGTTCTTCGTCGTTGACGCTTTCGGGAGCGGACGTGAGCCGCTCCGTCTCGTCCTGTATCTCAGCGGCGATCTTCTTGAGTTCCGGCTCGAACTTGCGACCGTGGTGGGCGCAGAAGAGCAGTTCTCCGCCGCTCAGGAGGACGACGCGCAGATATGCCTGGGCGCCGCAACGGTCGCAGCGGTCAGCGGCCGTCAGCGGGCTCGCGGGGGTCAGAACAGTAGTCACGTCGCCTCTTCTCTAGCTCGACGAGCTGTCGTACCAGGGTCAACATCCAACCAGGCCGAAAACGTTCCCGCTCGCGGCTTTTCCTCGAAATTTTCTTTCGAGCCGGTTGTCTGCTGCCGGTTGGCGGCGAATGAGCCGTATTGCGTGTCTTTGTGTCTGTACGGGTTCGCGCTGTCTGTCAGGGGGGTCGGTCCTCCCGGCTGGCTTGCCGGTTGTTCATGAGGACGTGCCCGGAGCCTAAATGGTTCATGCCTCGAAGGGAACGTGATATGTACTTCACTCCATCGAGGGATCGAACACCCATGCGACTCTGGACTAGGGTGAGTTTAGTGCGAGGGTGGCGTTACAACGGCTCTACCAGGCCTCGGTACCCTCTGAGCGGCGACCGAAGCCGGGCCCTTACCCAAAAGGGTCCCATCTGAAATTCAGCGAGGAGCGAACCGCGTGACCGCCGAGACGTCCGTGCCGTCCACAGCGCTGCTGACCGGAGCAGACCGGGACGGTTCCAACTACACCGCGCGGCACCTGCTCGTCCTTGAGGGGCTCGAAGCCGTCCGTAAGCGCCCTGGCATGTACATCGGCTCGACCGACAGTCGCGGCCTGATGCACTGCCTCTGGGAGATCATCGACAACTCGGTCGACGAGGCCCTCGGGGGCTACTGCGATCACATCGACGTCATCCTGCACGACGACGGCTCCGTCGAGGTGAAGGACAACGGCCGTGGCATCCCCGTCGACGTGGAGCCCAAGACGGGGCTCTCCGGTGTCGAGGTCGTCATGACCAAGCTCCACGCCGGCGGAAAGTTCGGCGGCGGCTCGTACGCGGCCTCCGGCGGTCTGCACGGCGTGGGCGCCTCCGTCGTGAACGCCCTCTCCGCCCGCCTGGATGTCGAGGTCGACCGCAACGGCAACACGCACGCGGTCAGCTTCCGGCGCGGGACCCCCGGAGCCTTCAAGGGGGACGGCCCCGACGCCGCCTTCGACGCCACCGCCGGCCTGCGCAAGGTCAAGCGGATCCCGAAGAACCGCACCGGGACGCGCGTGCGCTACTGGGCCGACCGGCAGATCTTCCTCAAGGACGCCAAGCTCTCCCTGGAGAACCTTCACCAGCGCGCCCGTCAGACCGCCTTCCTGGTTCCGGGCCTGACCATCGTCGTCCGCGACGAGTTCGGGCTGGGCGAGGGCGGCAGCAAGGGCGAGGAGTCGTTTCGCTTCGACGGCGGGATCAGCGAGTTCTGCGAGTACCTGGCCAACGACAAGCCGGTCTGCGACGTGCTCCGCTTCTCCGGGCAGGGGACCTTCAAGGAGACCGTGCCCGTTCTCGACGACCACGGGCAGATGACCCCGACCGAGGTCACCCGTGAACTCGGGGTCGACGTGGCGCTGCGCTGGGGCACCGGCTACGACACGAACCTCAAGTCCTTCGTGAACATCATCGCCACCCCCAAGGGCGGCACCCATGTGGCCGGCTTCGAGCAGGCCGTGGCCAAGACGATGAACGAGGTCCTGCGGGTCAAGAAGCTGCTCCGGGTCGCCGAGGACGACATCGTCAAGGACGACGCCCTGGAGGGCCTGACCGCCGTCGTCACCGTCCGTCTCGCCGAACCTCAGTTCGAGGGGCAGACCAAGGAGGTCCTCGGCACCTCGGCGGCCCGCCGCATCGTGACGAACGTGGTGAGCAAGGAACTCAAGGCGTTCCTGACCACGACGAAGCGTGACGCCGCCGCCCAGGCGCGGGTCGTCATGGAGAAGGCTGTCGCCGCCGCGCGTACGCGGATCGCCGCCCGCCAGCACAAGGACGCCCAGCGGCGGAAGACGGCTCTGGAGTCTTCCTCGCTGCCCGCCAAGCTCGCCGACTGCCGCAGCGACGACGTGGAGCGCAGCGAGCTGTTCATCGTCGAGGGCGACTCCGCGCTCGGTACGGCCAAGCTGGCCCGGAACTCCGAGTTCCAGGCGCTGCTGCCGATCCGCGGCAAGATCCTCAACGTTCAGAAGGCGTCCGTCACGGACATGCTGAAGAACGCCGAGTGCGGCGCGATCATCCAGGTCATAGGAGCCGGGTCCGGACGGACCTTCGACATCGACGCGGCGCGTTACGGGAAGATCATCCTCCTCGTCGACGCCGATGTGGACGGCGCGCACATCCGGATCCTGCTGCTGACCCTCTTCCAGCGCTACATGCGGCCCATGGTCGAGGCCGGGCGCGTGTTCGCGGCCGTGCCGCCGCTGCACCGGATCGAGCTGAGCCAGCCCAAGAAGGGCCAGGACAAGTACGTCTACACGTACTCGGACCGCGAGCTGCGCGAGACGCTGCTCGAGTTCCAGCGCAAGGGTGTGCGGTACAAGGACTCGATCCAGCGTTACAAGGGCCTCGGTGAGATGGACGCCGACCAGCTCGCCGAGACGACGATGGATCCGCGTCACCGGACGCTGCGGCGGATCAATATCTCCGACCTGGAGGCGTCCGAGCAGGTGTTCGACCTGTTGATGGGGAACGACGTGGCGCCGCGCAAGGAGTTCATCTCCAGCTCGGCCGCGACGCTGGATAGGTCACGCATCGACGCGTAGCCCTCCGGGTGGTCGTGGGGTCGGCCATGGCCGGCGGGTGGGTCGGGGCCGTGCCGGTACATCCTTCCGCCGGATGCCGGATGCCGGATGCCGGATGCCGGATGCCGGATGCGGGCAGGAAAATCCAGCCCCTCCGGCGTTTGAGGAGCGGGGTCTGGGGCGGAGCCCCAGGTACGGGCTGGGTAGGGGCGGAGGGGGCGAAAGAAGCTTCCGGCCGTTGTCCGGTGGCCGGCTGGGGGTGGGCTCCACCCGTGGGTGGAGGAGTGGGGGCGCGGGAGATCCACCCGCGATCCACCTGTGCTCCGATCTGCGGAGCACGCGATTTCCGTAGCGTCGTGGATGTCGGCAGCACTCGCCGCCGACATCCACTCCTCGCCCACGGGGGCCGCGCATGTCCGGACTCATGAACGCAGCTGCGATCTGCGCCGTCGCCGCCCTGGTGATCGCGCGCCAGTTCCGCGCCGGCCGAGTCGGCACGGACAGGCGCTGGTGGGTCGTGCCCGCCGTCCTCGCCTTCATGGCCGTGCGTGAACCGGGTCTGATCGACCCGCACCACCAGGTCGAGGCGTCTGTGCTGCTCGCCGCCGAGCTGGTGATCGGACTGGCGGTCGGAGCCGGGTGGGCGTGGACGACCCGGATGTGGACCGAGTCTGACGGCGCCGTGTGGAGCAAGGGCACCAAGGCCAGCGGGGCCGTCTGGATCGGAGGGATATGTCTGCGCGGCGGACTCTTCGGCGTCGGCGCCCTGCTGGGCGTGCACCAGGACTCCTCCGGCCTGATGCTCGGACTGGCGGCCACCCTGTTGGTCCGTGCCGGGATAGTGAGGTGGCGGGCGCAGTCCTCGCAGCGGGCGGCGTACGGGCAGACCTCGGCATACGGTGACGGCGTGGTCCCGGCTCTGCGGAAGGAGGGCGTGTGACGGACAACGCGTGGACGCGATGGCCCTCCCGGGAGGCGCTCTCCCGAGAGGGTGTGCACACGGCCCGCCGCATGCTCGGCCGTGTCACGCGCGCGATCGCCGCGGGCATCCTCATCGCGACGACCCTCACCAACAGCGCACTGAACGGCTGGGCCCTCGCCGGAGGCACCGTCGGCATCGTGGTGTGCGGGTTTCTCGGCTGGATGTTCTGGCGGACCACGCTGGAGCACCGCCTGTGGCCGTCCCTGGGGCTGCTCACCGCTCTGCTGGCGTTCGCGGCGGTGGGCCACGGCGTGGGGTTCCGGATTCCGGCGATCGTCCTGTTGTGCGGCTGCGCCGTGATCGCCATCGAACGTCTGCCTCTCGCGTACGCGCTGCCCTTCACCGCGGTCGCCCTGGCGGGGTTCGCGGCAGTCAACGACGACGCTTGGCTCACGACTGCCGCTGTCACCGGGGGCCTGGCCCTCGCCGGCTATGTCCTGCGGCTCGACGCGGAGGCGCGGGGGAGTGCGCAACGGCTGCTGGCCCAGGAGCGCGCGGCACGCGTGGCCGAGGCGGAGTCGGCGGCGCTCGCCGAGCGCGCCCGGATCGCACGGGAGATCCACGACGTGCTCGCGCACAGCCTGTCCGCGCAGTTGGTGCACCTGGAGGCGGCCCGGTTGCTGATCGAGCGGGGCGCGGACCAGAAGACGGTCCTCGAACGCGTCGTGGCGGCCCGGGGCATGGCCCGTGAGGGACTGGCCGAGACCCGGCAGGCGCTCTCCGCCCTCCGGGGTGAGATGTCGCCCGTGGAGGACTTCCTCGGCGAGCTGATCACGACCCGTGAAGGTGCTGACGTCACCGTGACGGGTGATCGTCAGCCACTGTCGGCGGAGGCGTCGCAGGCGGTGCGCAGAGTCGCCCAGGAGGCGCTCACGAACGTGCGCAAGCACGCTCCGGGCGCCAAGGTCCACATCCGGCTGGACTACGGGGAGCACGAAGTGACCCTGGATGTGCGGGACTCGGGAGGAGGGCCGGGCGAGCTGAGCGGTTCGGGAGCCGGGTACGGTCTGCTGGGCATGCGGGAGCGTGCCGAGTTGCTGGGCGGCTCGCTGGAGGCCGGGCCGGGCGAGGAGGGGTTCGTCGTGACGCTGAAGGTGCCCGTATGACCGAGCGGGAGGACGGCGAGAAGCCGGCCCGGGTCGTCGTGGCGGACGACCAGACGGTCGTGCGCGAGGGCATCGTCATGCTGCTGGGCCTGCTGCCCGGCATCGAGGTGGTCGGCGCCGCCGGTGACGGGAACGAAGCGGTGGAACTGGTGGCCAGGCTCGCCCCGGACGTCGTGCTGATGGACCTGAGGATGCCGCGCTGCGACGGCGTGGAGGCGACCCGGCGCATTCGTGCTGAGCACCCCGGCACCCAGGTGGTCGTGCTGACGACGTATGCGGACGACGAGTCGTTGTTCCCCGCGCTGCGAGCGGGAGCCCGGGGCTATCTGACCAAGGACGCCGGCGGCGACGAGATCGTGCGGGCCGTGGAGAGTGTGCTCTCCGGGGACGCGGGCCTTGCGCCGAGCGTCCAGCGAAGGCTGCTGGAGCGTCTGTCGGAGCCGCGGCCGGAGCCCGGCCCGCCGCCGGAGGCTCCGGACGGGCTCACATCGCGCGAGACCGAGGTGCTCCTGCTGATCGCGGAGGGACTGAGCAACCAGGAGATCGCCCGAAGCCTCCATGTCTCCACGGCCACGGTGAAGACCCACATCAACAACCTCTTCGCCAAGACGGGGCTCAAGGACCGTGCTCAAGCGGTCCGTTACGCCTATGGGAAGGGTCTCGTACGGCCACCGACGGGCTGAGTCACCTGATGGGGTGAAGACCACGGAGAGAAGAGTCCGGGATCTTCCCGATCTGCACATCCTTGGGCACGCGGCCGAAACGGGTCGCGGACAAGGAGAGTTCGGTGGAGAAGCACGACGGCGGCGACACCGGGGAGGTCCGGTTCGACGACCCCTGGTACGACGCGCTGGCTTCCGGTTGGGGTGAGTTGGACGGCACGGGGGCGCCCGCTCCGGCCGTGCCGCCCGCCCGCTCGGAGCACGAAGCACGGACCGGTGGAGCGGCCGACGTCTATCTGGAGGTGCAGCGCAGCGCTGCCTTCCAGGAGGTGCGCAGCCGGTACCGCAGGTTCGTGATCCCGGCTGTCGCCGTCTTCTTCACCTGGTACGTGGGCTATGTGGTGACCGCGACGACGGCGCCGGGCTTCATGGCGCGGCCGGTCGCCGGGGTGGTGAACGTGGGGCTGATCGCGGGGCTCGGACAGTTCCTCACGACGTTCCTGCTGGCCTGGGCGTACGCACGGCACGCGCGGTTGCGCAGGGACCGGGCGGCGCTGGACCTGCGCTGGGACACCCAGGAACTGACGCGCAACGTCAGAGGTGGTGACCGGTGAGCGGCAACCACCAGACCCTGGCGCTGCTGCTGTTCAGCGCGTTCGTCGCGGTGACGCTGGCCATCACGACGTGGGTGAGCCGCAACCGGCACGGCTCGGCCGAGGAGTTCTACGCCGGTGGGCGGTTGTTCTCGCCGATGGAGAATGGTTTTGCCATCTCAGGGGATTACATGTCGGCCGCTTCCTTCCTCGGCGTCACAGGACTCATCGCCCTCTACGGTTACGACGGGCTGCTGTATGTCGTGGGCTTCCTGGTGGCCTGGCTGGTCGTGTTGTTCCTGGTCGCCGAACTGGTTCGCAACTGCGGCCGGTTCACGCTCGCCGACGTCGTCGCGGCCCGGATGAGCGAGCGGCCGGTGCGGATTGCGGCGGGAACTTCCTCCGTCACCGTGTCCGTTCTGTATCTGGTGGCGCAGATGGTGGGGGCGGGCAGCCTGGTCTCGCTGCTGCTCGGAGGCACGAGCGAGGCGGCGCGCAACTGGACGGTCATCGGGGTCGGCGCGCTCATGGTGATCTATGTGTCGATGGGAGGGATGAGGGCGACCACGTGGATCCAGATCGTCAAGGCGGTGCTGCTCCTGGGCGGGGCCGTCGTCCTGACCGTGCTCGTCCTGGTGCGTTTCCACGGGGACTTCAACGACTTGCTGCGTTCCGCCGCGGCGAGCAGTGGGCACGGCAAGGCGTTCCTCGCGCCCGGGCTGAGGTATGGCGGGGACTGGACGGCGCGCTTCGACTTCATGAGCCTCGGGCTCGCCCTGGTGCTCGGGACGGCCGGACTGCCGCACATCCTGTCGCGTTTCTACACCGTGCCGACGGCGCGGGCCGCCCGCCGCTCGGTGGTGTGGTCGATCGGACTCATCGGCGGCTTCTACCTGATGACCATCGTGCTCGGCTTCGGCGCGGCGGCGATCGTCGGCCCGGACGCGGTGCGCGGGTCGAACGCGGCAGGCAACACGGCGGTCCCGCTGCTGGCCCTCGACCTGGGCGGCGGGGTCAACTCCACGGGCGGAACGGTTCTTTTCGCGGTCGTCGCGGCCATCGCCTTCGCCACCATCCTCGCGGTCGTCGCAGGGATCACCCTCGCGTCCTCCGCCGCCGTCGCCCACGACCTGTACGCCTCGATGCGCCGGCCGCACGCGAAGCCGCGCAGCGAGGTCGCCGTGGCGCGTGCGGCGTCGGTCGGTATCGGCGTGGTGGCCATCGCCCTGGGACTGCTGGCCCGCGATCTGAACGTGGCCTTCCTGGTGGGCCTCGCCTTCGCGGTCGCCGCGTCCGCGAACCTGCCCGTGCTGCTGTACTCCCTGTTCTGGCGCAACTTCACGACACGCGGCGCCGTATGGGCCGTCTACGGCGGGCTCGTACCGTCGCTGCTGCTCGTACTGCTCTCCCCGGTGGTGTCGGGAAGCCCTGGATCGCTTTTCCCGGGCGTGGACTTCCAGTACTTCCCGTTGGAGAACCCGGGCCTCGTCTCGATCCCCCTGGGCTTCGTCGCGGGCTGGCTGGGCACGGTCACATCGCCCGAGCCACCGGACGAAGCCAAACACGCCGAGATCGAGGTACGCGCGCTCACGGGCGCCGGGGCCGTCTGAGGCGTTGGCCTCGTCCATGCGGTGCCTGGGCGCTCAGGGGGGAGCGGTCGGGGCACGGCGAACGCCTCGCGCTGCCGTGCCTGGCCGCTGCCGCTTCCGGTGCCGCTTCCCGTGCCCCCGTCGGCCGGAACGTGGCGCGGCTTACGTCGGCCTAGGGTGACACCCAGGCGTACCGGTGTTCGGGGCGGCCCGCCTCGCCGTACTTGAGGGTCAGTGTCGCTCTGCCCGTGCGCTCCAGGAGTTTCAGGTAGCGCTGCGCGGTCTGCCGGCTCAGGCCGGTTCGCTCGGCCACCTGCTGGGCCGACAGCGGGCCTCGCGCGCCGATCAGGGCGTGGCGCACCAGGTCGGCTGTCGGGGGCGAGTGGCCCTTGGGGAGATCCGGTTCGGAGCTTGCCGAGAGGGTGCCGAAGATCCGGTCCACCTCGGACTGTTCGGCCTCGCCGCCGCCGTCCAGGGTGCGTCGCAGCTCCGCGTAGGCCTCCAGTCTGGTGCGCAGCCCCGCGAAGGCGAACGGTTTGACCAGGTACTGGAGTGCCCCCTGCCGCATCGCCGCCTGGACGGTGGAGATGTCGCGGGCAGCGGTCACCATGATCACGTCGGTCTGATGGCCGCGCCGGCGCATCTCCTGGACGACCGCGAGCCCCGTCTCGTCGGGCAGGTAGTGGTCCATGAGGACCAGGTCCAGGCGCGGCAGCGCCTCCATCAGCCGCAGTGCCTCGGCGGCAGTGTGCGCCTCTCCCGCGATGTGGAAGCCAGGGACCTTCCCCACATAGGCGGCGTTGACCCGGGCCACCCGGGTGTCGTCGTCCACGACCAGGACCTCGATCATCGCGACTCCTCGACGCTCTCTCCGGCTTCCCTGGCTTCCTCTGTGCCTGCCATCTCCGCTGTGCCTGCCATCTCCGCGCGCGCGGAGGTCGCGTTCGCGGGCGGGGTCCCGGTAGCCGCCGTCGGCGACTCCGTGAGGGCCTCGGGCAGGACGACGGTGAACTCGGCGCCCCCGCCCTCCGCGTCGGCCACCTCCGCGCTGCCGCCCTGCCGTTCGGCGAGCCGGCGCACCAGGGAGAGGCCGATCCCTCGCTTGCCGTGGGCCGGAGGCTCCTTGGTGCTCCAGCCGTCCGTGAAGATCAGCTCCCGGCGCTCCGCCGGGATGCCGGGACCGGTATCCCGGACCCGCAGCACGGCGGTGCGTCCCTCCGCGCGCAACTCGACCTCCACGCGCGCGTGGGGCGTGCCCGCGACGGCGTCCAGGGCGTTGTCGACCAGGTTTCCCACGACGGTGACCAGCCCGCTCGGGTCGACCAGCCGGTCCGGCAGCAGCGTCCGGTCCGCGATCCGCAACGCCACACCGCGCTCGGCGGCCACCGTCGCCTTGCCCACCAGCAGAGCGGCGAGCAGCGGATCGTGGATCTTCTCGGTGACCTGTTCCGCGGTGATCCTGTGGTCGCCGACCACCTCTCCGACGAACTCCACGGCGTCGTCGTACATCTCCAGTTCGAGCAGCCCCAGCAGCGTGTGCATGCGGTTGGCGTGCTCGTGGTCCTGCGCGCGCAGAGCGTCGATGAGACCGCGGGTGGAGTCCAGTTCGCGGCCCAACCGCTCCAGCTCGGTGCGGTCGCGCAGCGTGGCGACGGCGCCCCCGTCGTCGGTCGGCATCCGGTTGGCGACGAGCACACGCTGACCGCGGACGGTGAGCAGATCGGTGCCCGTGACGCGTCCGGCCAGCACGTCGGTCGTACGGCCGGTTCCGAGCGCGTCCTTTAGCGGCTGGCCGACGGCCTCGGCGCCGACTCCCAGCAGCCGTCGCGCCTCGTCGTTCAGGAGGCGTACGCGACCGCCGCGGTCCAGGGCGACCACGCCTTCCCGGATGCCGTGCAGCATCGCCTCACGCTCCGCCAGCAGCGCCGAGATGTCGGAGAACGCCAGGTCCCGGGTCTGCCGCTGAACCCTGCGGGAGATCACATACGCGGCCAGCGCCCCGACGGCCATCGCCCCGCCCGCGTAAGCGAACAGCCCGGGGATCGCGTCGACCAAGCGAGCCCGCACGCTGTCGTACCGGATTCCCACCGAAACCGCGCCGACGACCTTGCCGTCGGCGTCGCGCACCGGCGCCTTGCCGCGCGCGGAGCGACCCAGGGTCCCGGTGTCGATCTCCATGACATCGCGGCCCTCCAGGGCCTCTTGTGGGTCCGTGGAGACCCTCTTGCCGATCTCCCTCGGATCGGTGTGCGACCAGCGGATGCCGTGCGTGTCCATCACGACCACGTACTCGGCGTCGCCGGCCTTCCGTATCCGTTCTGCCTCGGCCTGCACGGGCCCGGTCGTGGACGGGTCTGTCGTCCTGAGGTCCTCGGCGATCTGTGGCTGGACTGCCGTGGTCTGCGCGATCGCGAGGGCACGCCGCATGGCTTGGTCGTCGAGCTGGGCACTGAGCGGTGCCAGGAACAGCCCGGTGGCGAGCGTGGCGACTCCCGCCGCGATGGCGATCTGCATCAGCAGTACCTGCGAGAACATCCGTCGCGGCATGCCGAGCCGCAGTCGGCGTGCGGGGGGAGTGGGGCTCATGCCTACGACCGTACGGGGGCATACGGAGGGCGCCGAAGGGGGTGTGGTGTGGATTTCTTGATCAATGTTGAGCCGGTATCCCGGGTCAATGTTGAGGTGGCGTCCGGTGGCGTCCAGAGGGGCGCACAGGGACAGATCAATGTCCCGCGCGGGCCGAGCCCTTGATGCCTTGCCGGGACTGGCCGGAGCGCGATCGCACTCGCAGGCCGACGGATCAGCAGGCCACGGCGACGGCCGCCTCCTCCAGTTGCCGTACCGCCACCACGTCCATCCGCGCGGGTGAGCCCAGCGGTGAGCCGCAGCTCTCCGGGCGGGGCGGCAGCGAGGTTCCCTGTGCCACGATGACCCGCCACAGCCTGCCGTCGGCGTGGGCCACGGTGACCTCCCAGCGCGGGGCGGCTCCGTCGGTGCGGACCACGGTGAGGACCCCGGCGGCATGTTCGTCCGCGGCGGTCCGTACGGCCAGTTCGGCGGCTTGGCCGGGCCGCTCCCAGGCGGAGTTCCCCCGGCAGCCCTCGGTGACGACACGGCCCTCCCGGGCGCCCTGGAGGATCTCCTTGACGGCGTGGGCCTCCGCGCGGCCGTACGCGTATCCGTGCGGCAGTACGAGCACCGTGGGGGAGAAGCGATGACCGCCCAGATGAGTGACCTCCCAAGCGCCGTTCACGCCGGACGAGGCCAGTTCCGCCGCCAGCGGCCTGCCGAGCAGGGCGCAGCAGCGGTCCCGCTTGCCGTTGGTGCAGACGAGGGCGAGCGGTTCCTCCGTGTGGGGCCGGGCCCCGAGCACTTCGTCGAAGGACCGCGAATCACCCTGGCCGAGCGCACCGAAGTCCAGGTCGAGCAGTTGTTCGGGATCGCGGGACATGGCGCTGTGCAGCCACCCGTTCCCCGGAGCCGTGTGGGCCGCGTAGACGTGCCGCTCCGCGGGTGTCCCGCAGTCCGCGTGGCGACCGGGGCGACGGATGAGCGCTATCCGCACGCCTGTGCCCTGCGCGGCAGCCTCAAGGGCGCGGCCGAGCGAGGGGTCCAGGTGGCTCGAAGTGAGCGCCTTGGCACCCCAGGGGCCGGGCTGCTCGATCAGCAGCCATGTCCTCGCGGTGGCCGCGGTCCCCGCAAGAGGCTCGTCAAGGTGCCGCGACGCGCTTGTGCACGTACTCACAGAGGTGAGCCTAACCTGACTTGGCCCAGGGCGACTTCCGGCCGCGCGCACCTGGGACGTGTGGCGGGCCACCAAGCGGGGTCGCAGGGGGCGTCAGGAGCCACCGCGCGGGACGTCTGGGCGCGCTCCCCGCCGCGTGGCGTCTGGCCGGCCTATGGGCTGGCGGGAAGCGGCTGTGGAGGGCGTTCGCCCACGTAGTGGCCGCTCGGGCGCATCCGGAGCGGGCGCTCCGCGTACTCCTCCAGGGTGTGGGCGATCCAGCCCGCCGTCCGGGCGACGGCGAAGATCGTCTCTCCGGCGGAGGCAGGCATGCCCGAGGAGACGGTGAGGGCGGCGAGGGCGAGGTCGACATTGGCGTGCAAGGGAACGTGCCGGGCGGTGGTGGCGACGACGTCGCGGGCCGCCGCGACGGCGGACTCCGCCCCGGGTACCTCCTCCAGCACGGCGAACAGGGCACGCGCGCGGGGATCCTCGCCCGTGTAGAGCCGGTGGCCGAGTCCGGGGACGCGACGTCCGGCCCGCAACTCGTCCGCGACCACGGGAGCCGCTGTGCCCTGGTCCAGAACGTCGAGGAGCAGCCGGTGCGCGAGTCCGCCGGCCGCTCCGTGCAAGGGCCCCTCCAGGGCGCCCAGCCCCGCCGACACGGCCGCGTAGGGGTGGGCGCGGGCCGATGCGGCGACCCGCACCGCCAGCGTCGAGGCGGCCAGGTCGTGGTCAACGAGGAGCCCGAGTGCCGTGTCCAGCGCGCGCAGTGACGCGTCGTCGGGCGTGCGTCCGGTGAGCCGCCCCCAGAGCCGCCGGGCCAGCGGACCCTCGTCGCGGTGGTCGCGCCGGACAGTGGGCAACGCGGCGACGAGGGTGGGGATGAGGGTCCGCCCGGTGCCGAGCACGGCGCTCTCGGAGAGGTCGAAGCGCAGGGGGTCCGATGCCGCCGCGGCGATCGCGGCGACGCGCAGCCGGTCGGTGGGACCGCTGTGCTCGGGCAGCGCGTCGACGCCGCGCCGCGCCGCGGCCACGGAGGCCTCCGGGGCCGTGAAGGTGGCACCTGGGCGCAGTTCACCGGTCCAGAGCCATTCGGCGATCTCTTCGAAGGAGTGATGCGCGGCCAGCTCGGTCGCGTCGACGCCCCGGAAGTAGTACCGGTCCTGCTCGATCAGGGTGATGCGCGTACGGACGGAGAAGTCGCCGGAACCTCCCGAACTCCCGGCGCTTTCTCGCCTGTTGCGACGCGCGAGCGCCTCCACCTCCCTGGCGTCGAAGGTGCTCCCGCGTCCGCCCGGCTCCCGTCGGCTGCCGAGCTGCCCCCGGCTCACGTAGGCGTAGACGGTCTCCGGCTTCACGCCGAGCAGTTCGGCGGTCTCCTTGGTGCTGAGCCGTCGGCTCTCGTGTCTTGGCGTTGCCGCTTCTCGATCCCTCATGGGCGCCACCGTATCTGTGGATCCATGTATTGATTCGATCAATGTTGACAGCAATAGAGTCAATCATGGACAGTCGAATCAAGTTCAGGGAGGAAACATGCCGATCAACCGGGCCGCGTCCACCTCAGTCGACGTACCGCGAGGGCTCGCGGGCGTCGTCGTCACCGACACCGCACTGGGTGACGTGAGGGGGCTGGAGGGCTTCTACCACTACCGCCAGTACTCGGCCGTCGAACTCGCCCAGACCCGCGGTTTCGAGGATGTCTGGCACTTGATGGCGTACGGCGAACTGCCGGACGCGACGCGACGAGCCGCCTTCGCGGTGCGGACCGCGCGGCTGCGCGTACTGCCGCAGGAGGTGCGAGCCGCGCTGCCCGCCATCGCGCCGGCGACCGGCCTCTCCGGGCCGCTCGCCGGACTGCGCACCGCGTTGTCCCTGCTCGGGGCGTCGCTCGGGTTCCGTCCGGTGTACGACATCGACGCGGAGCGGCGCCGTGACGACGCCCTGGCCGCGGCGGCCGCGGTACCGACTCTGCTGACCGCGCTGTACCGGCTGGGGCAGGGACTGGAGCCCGTGGAACCGCGCGAGGACCTGGGCTATGCCGCCAACTACCTTTACATGCTGACGGGTTCGGAACCGGACGCGCACCGGGCTCGTGCCGTCGAGCGATACCTCATCTCAACCATTGATCACGGATTCAATGCATCAACGTTCACCGCGCGGGTGATCGCCTCGACGGGCGCGGATGTGGCGGCCTGCCTCGTGGGGGCGGTCGGTGCCCTGTCCGGTCCGCTGCACGGAGGCGCTCCCAGCCGCGCACTCGACACACTCGATGCCATCGGGACCCCCGACCGCATCGACGGCTGGATCCGTGAGCGTGTCCTCGCCGGCGACCGCATCATGGGGTTCGGGCACCCCGTCTACCGCACGGAGGACCCGCGTTCACGGATGCTCCGCGGGATCGCCCAGGAGTTCGGCGGTCCGCTCGTCGACTTCGCCGTCGAGGTGGAACACCGGGTGGAGGCGATCCTCGCCGAGTTGAAGCCGGGCCGCGAACTGCACACCAATGTCGAGTTCTACGCCGGTGTGGTCATGGAACTCTGCGGGCTGCCCCGGGAGATGTTCACGCCCACCTTCGCCGCCGCCCGCGTCGTCGGCTGGAGCGCCAACATCCTGGAGCAGGCGGAGGACTCGAAGATCATCCGTCCGGCGGCGCGTTATGTGGGCCCGGTTCCGCCGGTGCCGGTGCCCCTCCTGGACTGAGGAGTTGGACTGGTCCGGACTGAGAAGTCGGCCCGAACCGAGGAGTCGGCCCCGCCCGTACCGAAGGACCGGCCGCGCCCGACCGAGGAGTCGGCCCGTGCCGGACCGACGTGTTGGCCGGGCACCGGGAACGGCAGGCCGTGACGGCCGCCCCGCATCGAGTACCCGCGTGCGTCGGGCGGGGTCCCTCGGGTCAAAAGCAGCCCCGTAAGTTCACCCCCGTCGCTTGCCCATTTCGCGAGCCGCGCGGGATGGGGAGGATGTAGGTTTGCCCCGCCCAGACCTCTGCGCACCCTCCGACGGAACACCCCTGCGCTCGGAGGCTCCTGCCTCCGACGAACACCTGCCGCTCGGAGCACTCGCTCCGAACAACACCTCCGCTCGGACTGCCCTTTTGTCGATTCCGAGTCATAAAGGTTGGTACTACTAAGTGAAGATCGTGCGACGTGTCGGGGCTACTCCACGCGAGCGTGGCAGCGCCACGGGCCAGTCCTGCCCCGACATCTTCGAGCTCAGCGATGGGAACTTCGCCGTCATCGGGCGCGAGGCCACCCAGGAGCTCGACCCGGAACTCCCGTCCGACGCCGCACGGGCCGACTACGAGCGGATCGTGGTCATCACGCGCGACACGCTGCTGCGCGCCAAGAAGGACATCCCGGACGCCTGACTTCCCGGCGGGTTCGCTGCGGCGTGACGACGGCCTGATCGTACGAGGCGGTCGAGCGGCTGCCCCTTGCTCGTGAGCGGTTCCCGGCGCATGACCGCGCGGCATTCCGGACGGGAAAGACCCGGTGTCATCACGGCACCGGGGCTTTCATGCGCGGCCCCGGCTTCGGACGCGCCGACGAGGGTGCCGGCCGGCGTGAGACGTAAGCCCGATTACGCGGCTCTATTCCTCGTCGGGCTCACCGATGACCCACCATTCGTCGGCCTCCGCGTCCGTCTGATCCTGGATCAGGGTGTCCATCATCCGGCCCAGTTGGGCCTCGTCGGACGTGTCGGGCAGGCTCTTGCGATGGTGCTTGGTGGCGGCCCAGTATTCGCGGAACACCGGGTTCTGGCACATGATCCGGAAGTGGCCGTGCAGCTCCGCGCGGTCGAGCGCCCCGATCCGGTGGAAGTACAGGGCGTTGATGTAGAGCGCGTTCGCGAACAGGTACTGGCGCTGCTTCTCGGGCCCGATCTCCGTCTCGTACGTGTTGAGAACGGCGGCGAGAGCGGGATCGTCCATGGCCTTGCACAACAGGTCGAAGTGGAGACGGTGCTGCTCGGTGAGGACGGCTCGCCTGCGGTGCCGCGAGCCGCGTTCCCGTACGGCGCCGACCGCGGAACCGGCTTTGGCCCGTGCGGCCGAGCCGAACCTCCGTATCGCAGAACTCTGTGTGGCCATGTCAACCCCCGAATCAGACGACCGTCCGCCGGTCGTCGGTTGTGGGGTGGCAGGGAGCTGACCGGCGAGCGGTGTGCTGAGCGCTTGCCGTCTCCCAGTGTTGCCGAGCGGCTCTGATCGGCGGGGAGGCGGAGAGGAGGCGCACGGAGGGACGTGCGGGTCGCGGTTCCCGGCGCCATGTCCAACGTGTGCCCCGCGAGCGCCGCCGACAATCGTCCCGTCAGGGGCGTTTCCTCCCGCTCGTATGCTGGGCCGGTATTCGTTCCGCGCGTGCGCGCCGGGCTCGTGAGCCGGGGCGCGCAGGTCTCAGAGAGGCGCACGTTGAGTCAGTCGAGTCCACGGCAGATCCCGGTCATCGTCCTCGCCGGTTTTCTGGGTTCCGGCAAGACCACGCTGCTCAACCATCTCCTGCACCATAGTGGCGGCAGCCGCATCGGAGCCGTCGTCAACGACTTCGGGGCGATCGAGATCGACGCCATGGCGGTGGCCGGCGCGCTCGGCGACTCCACCGTCTCGCTGGGCAACGGATGCCTGTGCTGCGCCGTCGACGTCAGTGAACTTGATCAATATCTTGACCGGCTCGCTCAACCCTCCGCCCGGATCGACGTCATCGTGATCGAGGCGAGCGGGCTCGCGGAACCCCGGGAACTCGTCCGCATGGTGCTGGCCAGCGAGCACCCGGGGATCGTCTACGGGGGACTCGTCGAGGTGGTCGACGCGGCCGAGTTCGACGGCACCCGCGTGAAGCATCCCGAGATCGACCGGCACCTCGCCCTCGCCGATCTCGTCGTCGTGAACAAGGTCGACCGCGCCGACGACCAGGAGCGCGTGCTGCACGTCGTCCGGGAGCTGGCCGACCGCGCCGCCGTCGTCCCGGCGGTCTACGGGCGCGTCGACCCGGAGTTCCTGTTCGACTGCAGGCCGAGCGAGGAACGTATCGGGCAACTGTCCTTCGACGACCTCCACCGCGACCAGGAGGGCGATCCGGGACACGAACGGGCCGGACACGCGGGCGACGGGCACGGGGGCGGCGGGCACGGGGAGAACGGACACGCCGCCGAGGGACACGGAGACGGCGGACACGCCGGTCACCTGCACGCCGCCTACACGTCCCTCTCGTTCACCTCCGACGTGCCGATGGACCCCCGGCGCCTGATGGCCTTCCTCGACAGCAGGCCCGACGGGCTCTACCGGATCAAGGGGCACGTCGACTTCGGCGTCCAGGACCCACGCAACCGGTACACCGTGCACGCCGTCGGAAGGTTCCTGCGGCTCTACCCGACGCCCTGGGCAGGACCGGACGAGCGGCAGACTCAGCTCGTGCTCATCGGGTCCGGCATCGACACGGCGGCTCTCACCAAGGAGCTGGAGGCGTGCGAGGAGGACGCCCCACACGCCGACGAACACAGCATGTGGGGCGTCCTCCGGTACGTACAGGAGCCCGACTCCGACGACTGACCGGACTCCGGGAGCGCGAACCCGGACACGGACACGGACCCCAAGGACAGCCCCGAACGCCGGGAGCAGCCCCGGAGTCCGCGAGCCGGCCCGGAGTCCGCGAGTCGGCCCGGAGTCCGCGAGTCGGCCCGGAGTCCGCGAGCCGGCCCGGAGTCCGCGAGCCGGCCCGGACTACACCGGCCCCGCCACCACCGACACCGTCCGGCCCAGGGAGATGCCCGAGCCGTCACGGCGCGGGTCGATCTCCGGCAGGTCGACGGGCGTGCCGTTCTTCTGTGCCGCGCGTCCCGGCGTCGCGCCCGCCCAGGCCAGCGACAGGCAGTCCTCGCCCTTCAGGAACCGCTGGCAGCGCACACCGCCCGTGGCGCGCCCCTTGCGCGGGTACTGGTCGAAGGGGGTCAGCTTGGCCGTGGTCTGGACGGAGTCGTCGAGCGTGCCGCGCGAGCCGGCCACCGTGAACACCACCGCGTTCACCCCCGGGTCGACCGCGGTGAACGAGATCACCTTCGCGCCGTCGGCCAGCTTGATGCCCGCCATACCGCCCGCCGCACGCCCCTGCGGACGGACCTGCGAGGCCTGGTAGCGCAGCAACTGGGCGTCGTCCGCGATGAAGACGAGGTCCTCCTCGCCGGTGCGCAGCTCGACGGCGCCGACGATCCGGTCGCCGTCCTTGAGGGTGATGACCTCCAACTCCTCCTTGTTCGAGGGGTAGTCGGGCACCACTCGCTTGACGACACCCTGTTCGGTGCCGATCGCCAGGCCGGGCGAGGACTCGTCCAGCGTGGTCAGGCAGATCACCGTCTCGTCCGGTTCGAGGGAGGACAGGAACTCCGAGATCGGCGCGCCCCCGGAGAGGTTGGGCGCGGACGCCGTCTCCGGCAGCCGGGGGAGGTCGATCACGTTCAGGCGCAGGAGACGGCCCAGGGACGTGACGACGCCGATCTCGCCGCGCGCCGTCGCGGGCACCGCGGAGACGATCACGTCGTGCTTGGTGCGCTTGCCGTCCGGGTCCTGCTCGAAGGGGTCGTCGTTCGCCGTGCGGGCCAGCAGGCCCGTCGAGGACAGCAGCACCCGGCACGGGTCGTCGGCGACCTGGAGCGAGACGGTCGGGGCGGGCGAGCCGGCGGACTCCAGGAGCACCGTACGCCGGTCGGTGCCGAACTTCTTGGCCACCGCTGCCAGTTCGCCCGAGACCAGCTTGCGCAGCTCGGCGTCCGAGTCCAGGATGCCGGTCAGCTCGTCGATCTCGCCCGTCAGGCGGTCGCGCTCCGACTCCAGCTCGATGCGGTCGAAACGGGTGAGGCGGCGCAGCGGTGTGTCCAGGATGTACTGCGTCTGGATCTCGGACAGGGAGAAGTGCTCGATCAGCCGCTCCTTGGCCTGCGCCGAGTTGTCGCTGGAGCGGATGAGGCGGATGACCTCGTCGATGTCCAGGAGCGCGACGAGAAGCCCCTCGACCAGGTGCAGCCGGTCGCGCTTCTTGCCGCGGCGGAACTCGCTGCGGCGGCGCACGACGGTGAACCGGTGGTCGAGGTAGACCTCCAGCAGTTCCTTGAGGCCGAGGGTGAGCGGCTGGCCGTCCACCAGGGCCACGTTGTTGATGCCGAAGGACTCTTCCATCGGCGTCAGCTTGTAGAGCTGTTCGAGGACGGCCTCCGGCACGAAACCGTTCTTGATCTCGATGACCAGGCGCAGTCCGTGCGCACGGTCGGTGAGGTCCTTGACGTCGGCGATGCCCTGGAGCTTCTTCGAGCCGACCAGGTCCTTGATCTTGGCGATCACCTTCTCCGGGCCGACGGTGAAGGGCAGTTCGGTCACGACGAGGCCCTTGCGGCGGGCCGTGACGTCCTGCACCGAGACCGTGGCGCGGATCTTGAAGGTGCCGCGGCCCGACTCGTAGGCGTCCCTGATCCCGGAGAGGCCGACGATCCGGCCGCCAGTGGGCAGGTCGGGGCCCGGGACGTGCTTCATCAGCGTTTCGAGGTCGGCCCCCGGGTAGCGGATGAGGTGCCGGGCGGCGGCGATGACCTCGCCGAGGTTGTGCGGCGGCATGTTGGTGGCCATGCCGACGGCGATGCCCGACGAGCCGTTGACCAGGAGGTTCGGGAAGGCGGCCGGGAGGGCTACCGGCTCCTGCTCTTGGCCGTCGTAGTTGGGTGAGAAGTCGACCGTGTCCTCATCGATGGACTCGGTCATCAGTGACGTCGCGTCGGCCTGCCGGCACTCGGTGTAGCGCATGGCGGCCGGCGGGTCGTCGTTGCCGAGCGAACCGAAGTTGCCGTGGCCGTCGACCAAGGGCAGGCGCATCGAGAAGGGCTGCGCGAGCCGCACCAGGGCGTCGTAGATCGACGCGTCTCCGTGCGGGTGGAGCTTGCCCATGACCTCGCCGACGACGCGGGCGCACTTCACGTAGCCGCGGTCGGGGCGCAGGCCCATCTCGTTCATCTGGTACACGATGCGCCGGTGCACCGGCTTGAGGCCGTCCCGGGCGTCCGGCAGGGCTCGCGAGTAGATGACCGAGTACGCGTATTCGAGGAAGGAGCCCTGCATCTCGTCCACGACGTCGATGTCGAGGATCTTCTCCTCGTACGAGTCGTCGGGCGGCGGGGTCTTCGTGCTGCGGCGGGCCATCGCTGCTGCGGCTCCTTCACAGTCTCTGCCGGGGCATGAACGGGATCTGACGCGGACCATTGTGGACCGCCCCGCTGACAACGCGGACCGCGACCCGTCCGTAGCGCCGTCGCCGAGCGCCTCTCGACCCGTCCGTAGCGCCGTCGCCGAGCGCCCCTCGACCCATCCGTGGCGTCCTTCCAGAGCGCCCCGCCACCCGTCGGTAGCGCCCTCCCCAAGAGTTTCCGCGAGCCTTCTCGGCAGGCTCCCGGAGGCCGTTCCCGAGGAGTCCCAGGGGGCGCGCGGCGGCAGCCGTGAGTCTCGCTCTCGGCGTACGAGGTGCGGGAACTTCGCCAGGCGTCCGCGCGCTTGCATACAGTGGCAGGACCGACAGGAATGACGCAGTTCCGCGATCGAAGGGACGTACATGCCCATGGGTCACACGGCCACCGCCGAGGCAGGCTCCGGCGGCCTGACAGCGACCGAGCACCGCCTGGCCAACGGCCTGCGCGTGGTGCTCTCCGAGGACCATCTGACCCCGGTCGCGGCGGTGTGCCTCTGGTACGACGTCGGCTCGCGCCACGAGGTCAAGGGCCGGACCGGGCTCGCCCACCTCTTCGAGCACCTGATGTTCCAGGGTTCGAAGCAGGTCCACGGAAACGGCCACTTCGAACTCGTCCAGGGCGCGGGCGGCTCGCTGAACGGCACCACGAGTTTCGAGCGCACCAACTACTTCGAGACCATGCCGACCCACCAGCTCGAACTGGCCCTCTGGCTGGAGGCCGACCGGATGGGCTCGCTGCTCGCCGCGCTGGACGAGGAGTCCATGGAGAACCAGCGCGACGTCGTGAAGAACGAGCGCCGCCAGCGCTACGACAACGTTCCGTACGGCACCGCGTTCGAGAAGCTCACCTCGCTCGCGTACCCCGAGGGCCACCCGTACCACCACACGCCGATCGGGTCGATGGCGGACCTGGACGCGGCCACCCTGGAGGACGCCCGCGCGTTCTTCCGCACCTATTACGCGCCGAACAACGCGGTCCTGTCGGTCGTCGGCGACATCGACCCCGAGCAGACGCTCGCCTGGGTCGAGAAGTACTTCGGCTCCATCCCCGGGCACGACGGCAAGCCCGCCCCGCGCGACGGCTCGCTGCCGGACGTCATCGGCGAGCAGCTCCGCGAGGTCGTCGAGGAGGAGGTCCCGGCGCGCGCCCTGATGGCCGCCTACCGCCTCCCGGAGGACGGCACGCGCGCGTGCGACGCCGCCGACCTCGCCCTCACCGTCCTCGGCGGCGGCGAGTCCTCCCGGCTCTACAACCGGCTCGTCCGCCGCGACCGCACCGCCGTCGCCGCCGGCTTCGGCCTGCTGCGGCTCGCCGGAGCGCCCTCCCTGGGATGGCTGGACGTGAAGACGTCCGGTGACGTCGAGGTCCCGGTCATCGAGGCCGCCGTCGACGAGGAGCTGGCCCGGTTCGCCGAGGAGGGCCCGACCGCCGAGGAAATGGAGCGCGCCCAGGCCCAGTTGGAGCGCGAGTGGCTGGACCGCCTCGGTACCGTCGCCGGCCGCGCGGACGAACTGTGCCGGTACGCCGTCCTGTTCGGCGACCCGCAGCTCGCCCTGACCGCCGTACAGCGCGTCCTGGAGGTCACCGCCGAAGAGGTCCAGGAGGTCGCCAAGGCCCGCCTGCGCCCCGACAACCGCGCGGTGCTCGTCTACGAGCCCACCGCACCCGAAGCCACCGACGCCGCTGACGACACCGACGCCGCTGACGACACCGACGAGGAGGCGGCGAAGTGACCGAACTCGCCACCATGGACTTCCACCCGCAGCCCCAGGCGGGACAGCCGAAGCCGTGGGCGTTCCCCGCCCCCGAGCGCGGCACCCTGGACAACGGCCTGACCGTGCTGCGCTGCCACCGCCCCGGCCAGCAGGTCGTCGCCGTCGAGATCGTCCTCGCCGCCCCCCTGGAGGCCGAGCCCGCGGGCCTGGACGGCGTCGCCACGATCATGGCGCGCGCCTTCTCCGAGGGCACCGACAAGCACTCCGCCGAGGACTTCGCCGCCGAGCTGGAGCGCTGCGGCGCCACGCTCGACGCGCACGCCGATCACCCCGGTGTCCGGCTCTCCCTCGAAGTGCCCGTCTCGCGGCTTCCCAAGGGGCTCGGGCTGCTCGCGGACGCCCTGCGCGCGCCGGCCTTCGCGGACAGCGAGGTCGAGCGCCTGGTGCGCAACAGGCTCGACGAGATCCCGCACGAGACGGCCAACCCGGGCCGCCGCGCGGCCAAGGAACTCTCCCGGCAGCTCTTCCCGCCGACGGCACGCATGTCGCGCCCGCGCCAGGGTTCCGAGGAGACCGTCCAGAACATCGACTCCGCGGCCGTGCGGTCCTTCTACGAGAAGCACGTCCGTCCCGCGACGGCCACCGCCGTGATCGTCGGCGACCTCACCGACGTGGACGTGGACGAGCTGCTCGGCGACACCCTCGGCGCCTGGACCGGATCGTCCGCCGAGCCGCGCCCGGTGCCGCCGGTGCACGCCGATGACACGGGCCGCGTGGTCATCGTGGACCGCCCCGGCGCCGTGCAGACCCAGTTGCTCATCGGGCGGGTCGGCGCCGACCGGCACGACCGTGTGTGGCCGGCCCAGGTGCTCGGCACCTACTGCCTGGGCGGCACCCTCACCTCGCGTCTGGACCGCGTCCTGCGCGAGGAGAAGGGCTACACCTACGGCGTACGGGCGTTCGGCCAGGTCCTGCGGTCCGCGCCGGATGGCACCGGTGCCGCGATGCTCGCCATCAGCGGCTCGGTCGACACCCCGAACACCGGGCCGGCGCTGGACGACCTGTGGAAGGTCCTGCGCACCCTGGCGGCCGAGGGGCTCACCGACGCGGAGCGCGATGTCGCCGTGCAGAACCTGGTGGGCGTGGCGCCCCTCAAGTTCGAGACCGCCGCGGCCGTCGCGGGCACGCTCGCCGACCAGGTCGAGCAGTACCTGCCGGACGACTACCAGTCGACGCTCTATCGGCAACTGGCCGCCACCGGCACGGTGGAGGCCACCGCGGCAGCCGTCAGCGCCTTCCCGACGGACCGTCTGGTGACGATCCTGGTGGGCGACGCGGCGCGGATCGAGGAGCCGGTGCGGGCCCTGGGCATCGGTGAAGTCAGCGTGGTCTCCGCGGAGTAGCACCGTGTGACCGAGATGGGCCCTGGTGACCGAAGCGTCGCCAGGGCCCTCTTTTGCGCGCACATCACCGCCAGGATGTCCGTATTGGTACGGAGGTTGGCTTCTGCGCTGTGGGATGCGCTACAAAAACCGTGATCCGTTTGTTGTTCGAAAGATGCCCCGTTTAGCGTCTGTCCGGCTGTTCGTCAGGCAGTGCGCCGCGCCCGCGGCACCGGACAGCCATCGCCGAGTCCCCGCATGGCGCGAGCCAGGGGAGCCGGGGACCCACACGTAGTCCCTGGGGTGAATCGGACGCCCTCCCCGGAGGGGGTCCGTAGGAGACCTTCCTGCTCCGAACCCGTCAGCTAACCCGGTAGGCGAGAAGGAAGGAAAGGATCAGCCCCTTTATGGCGTTCACCTGTGGCACCGGGAAGCATCGTCGTCCGAGCCGCGTGCAGCGCACCACCAAGAACGCCGTCGGCGTCGCGGCCCTCACCACCACCGGTGTCCTCGGAACCCTCGCGGCGCCCGCGTTCGCCGCGACCCCCTCCGTCGAGCAGACCGGGCTGACCCAGGCCGTCACCATCGGTGACTCCGTCGCCGAGCAGATCGACGAGCAGGCCGCCGCCCAGCAGCACGCCGCCGAGGTGGCCGCCGCGCGGGAGAAGGCCGAACAGGCCGCGCGCAAGAAGGCCGCAGAGCAGGCCGCGAAGGCTCGCGAGACCAAGGAGCGGGCCGCCCGCGCCGCCGAGCGCAAGCGGCTCAACACCTTCGTCATGCCGATCTCCGGCTCGTACGTCTCCACCGGCTACAAGACCGGCGGCAGCCTCTGGTCCTCCGGCAGCCACACCGGTGTCGACTTCCACGCGGCCTCGGGCACCCCGGTGCACTCGGTCGGCGCCGGCACGGTCGTCGCGGCCGGCTGGGGCGGTGCCTACGGCAATCAAGTAGTGATCAAGATGCACGACGGCACGTACACCATGTACGGGCACCTGTCGTCCATCGGTGTCTCCGTGGGCCAGACGGTCACCCCGGGCCAGCAGATCGCCCTCTCCGGGTCGACCGGCAACACCACGGGACCGCACCTGCACTTCGAGGCGCGCACCACCGCCGAGTACGGCTCCGACATGGACCCGGTCGCCTACCTCCGCTCGCACGGTGTGAACGTCTGACGACCGCTTCGCGGCTTCTCCACCGTTTTCGATGCCCCGGCTCACCGAGCCGGGGCATCATCGTTTCCGGAGGCCGACTGTCCAAAAAATATCCATGGATTCAGGCCCGCCATCGGAAATTAAGGCTTCCTGCAATAGAGTCACTGAACAAGCGTCAATCGATGGCGTTTCGCGGGGATTAAAGCGGAGGTCCGGTCATGCGTATTCCGGCGCACTCGGTATGCACGGCGATCCGGGACGACATCGTCGCGGGCGTCTACGAGCGTGGCGGCCGGCTCACCGAGGAACTGCTCGCGCGGCGCTACGGCGTCTCGCGCGTCCCCGTGCGCGAGGCCCTGCGCACCCTGGAGGCCGAGGGTTTCGTGGTCACCCGGCGGCACGCGGGCGCGTGCGTGGCCGAGCCCACCGAGCAGGAGGCCGCGGACCTTCTGGAGATGCGCATACTGCTGGAGCCGCTGGGTGCCGCGCGCGCCGCCCAGCGCCGCACCGAGGCTCACCTCAAGGTGCTCCGCGGGCTGGTCAGGCTGGGCCAGGAGCGCTCCAGGCGGGGCAACAGCGAGGATCTGCGCTCCCTGGGCGGCTGGTTCCACGAGACGCTCGCCCAGGCCTCCGGCAGCCCCGCGCTGACGTCGACGCTGTCCCAGCTACGGCACAAGATCGCCTGGATGTACGCGGTGGAGGCGCCGGCCAACCCCGCGGAGTCCTGGGCGGAGCACGGCGGCATCGTGGACGCGGTCGCCCGCGGGGACGGTGAGCGGGCCCGCGCGATCACGGCCCTGCACGCCGAGCGCTCGGCGTCCGCGCACCGGCTGCGCTTCCCGGCCGGCGGGGACCGGCAGGACCGTGTGAGGACTTCGCAACATCCCGTAAACATGACGGGTCAACGCCATTAACACGGGCGCCGTATACAAAGAGGGTTATTCGGCGAAGCGCTGTTTCCGCTGCCGCTTTCTTCGCGCGCCCGGAATTCACGGTGCGCGCTCATTTCGTTCACGCGACTCGTTCGCGTCGCGCGCCCACGCGTTTCCCGCGTGTGCCGGCATGAATTCGGGCAGCACGCGGGAATTCCCGGGGCGGCGTACGGAAACGGCTGAGCCGCGCTCCCGGTGAGGGGTGGCGCGGCTCAGCCGTGTGAAGGTCCGAGTGCCTCGCGGGCTCGGCTCAGACGGTCTCGGGAAGCTCGTCGAGCCCCTCGGCGACCAGCTTCGCCAGACGGTCGAGGGCGGCGTCCGCACCCTCGGCGTCCGACGCGAGGACGATCTCCTCGCCGCCCTGGGCACCCAGGCCCAGGACCGCCAGCATGGAGGCCGCGTTGACGGGGTTGCCGTCGGCCTTGGCGATCGTCACGGGGACGCCGGAGGCCGTGGTGGCCCGGACGAAGATGGAGGCGGGACGGGCGTGGAGACCCTCAGCCCAGCCGACGTTGACGCGGCGCTCAGCCATGTGATGCTGCCCTTCAGGTGTTCAGGGTTGTCTAGACCAGTGTCCCATATCGGGAAGCGGACCCGGACGGCCCGCGTCCCGGCCGCGGACGGTATCCCCACGGCCTCGGGGTGACATGCGTACCCGACAGACTGCCTCGCGCCGTTGTCGTACGCGAGCCGTAGTCTGGGGCCCATGCAGACCTCGTCGGACCGGCACGAGTACCCCGCGCACTGGGAAGCCGACGTGGTGCTGCGCGACGGCGGCACCGCGCGCATCCGCCCCATCACGGTCGACGACGCCGAGCGCCTCGTCAGCTTCTACGAGCAGGTCTCGGACGAGTCGAAGTACTACCGCTTCTTCGCGCCCTACCCCCGGCTGTCCGCCAAGGACGTCCACCGCTTCACGCACCACGACTTCGTGGACCGGGTGGGCCTCGCCGCCACGGTGGGCGGCGAGTTCATCGCGACCGTGCGCTACGACCGGATCGACGCCCGGGGCCTGCCCGCGTCCGCGCCCGCCGACGAGGCGGAGGTCGCCTTCCTCGTGCAGGACGCCCACCAGGGCCGCGGCGTGGCCTCGGCCCTGCTCGAACACATCGCGGCGGTGGCCCGCGAGCGCGGAATCCGCCGCTTCGCCGCCGAGGTCCTGCCCGCGAACAACAAGATGATCAAGGTGTTCACGGACGCCGGCTACACCCAGAAGCGCAGCTTCGAGGACGGCGTCGTACGCCTGGAGTTCGACCTCGAACCCACCGACCGCTCGCTCGCCGTACAGCGGGCCCGGGAGCAGCGCGCCGAGGCCCGCTCCGTGCAGCGCCTCCTGGCGCCCGGCTCGGTCGCCGTCATCGGCGCGGGACGCACCCCCGGAGGGGTCGGCCGCAGTGTCCTCGACAACCTCCGCGAGGCCGGCTTCACCGGCCGCCTGTACGCGGTGAACAGGGCCCTGGAGGAGAAGGAACTCGCCGGCGTCCCCGCCCACCGCTCCGTCCGCGACATCGAGGAGCCCGTCGACCTCGCGGTCGTCGCCGTCCCCGCCGAGCAGGTCCCCGAGGTCGTCACGGAGTGCGGCGAGCACGGCGTGCAGGGCCTCGTCGTGGTCTCCGCCGGGTACGCCGAGAGCGGGCCCGAGGGGCGCGAGCGCCAGCGCGAACTCGTCCGGCACGCCCGCACGTACGGCATGCGCATCATCGGGCCGAACGCCTTCGGGGTCATCAACACCTCCCCCGAGGTGCGGCTCAACGCCTCGCTCGCCCCGGAGATGCCGCGCCCCGGCCGGATCGGGCTGTTCGCGCAGTCCGGCGCCATCGGCATCGCCCTGCTCTCCCGGCTGCACCGGCGCGGCGGCGGCGTCACGGGCGTCACCGGCGTGTCCACCTTCATCTCCTCCGGCAACCGGGCGGACGTGTCGGGCAACGACGTCCTCCAGTACTGGTTCGAAGACCCGGACACCGACGTCGCCCTGATGTACCTCGAATCCATCGGCAACCCGCGCAAGTTCACCCGCCTCGCCCGCCGCACCGCCGCCGCCAAGCCACTGGTCGTCGTCCAGGGAGCACGGCACGGCGGAGCCGCCCCCCAGGGACACGCGGTACGGGCCACTCGGCTGCCGCACGCCACCGTCTCCGCCCTGCTGCGCCAGGCCGGGGTGATCCGGGTGGACACGATCACCGAACTGGTCGACGCCGGACTGCTGCTGGCCCGCCAGCCGCTCCCCAGGGGACCCCGGGTGGCGATCGTCGGCAACTCCGAGTCCCTGGGACTGCTGACCTACGACGCCTGTCTCGCCGAGGGGCTCCGGCCGCTGCCGCCGAAGGACCTGACCACGGGCGCCTCGCCGGCCGACTTCCACCGGGCGCTCTCGGACGCCCTCGCCGACGACGGCTGCGACGCCGTGGTCGTGACGGCCATCCCCGCCGTGGGGGAGACCCCGACCGCCGACGCCGCCCTCGCCGAGGCGCTCCGCTCCTCCGCCCTGGCCGCCCCCGCCAAGCCCGTGCTCGTCGTCCACGTCGAGCTGGGCGGCCTCGCGGAGGCCCTGTCGGCCGCCGCCAGCACCGCGCCCCAGCCCGCCGCCCCGCCCGCCGGCGCCGCCTCCGGAGCGGGCCGGCGCTTCCACCCCGCCGACGGAGAGCCGCCCGCCGAGGCCGGCTCCGAGCCCCCGCCGGACTCCCGGCTCATCCCCGCCTACCCCGCCGCCGAGCGGGCCGTCCGGGCCCTCGCCGAGGCCGTCAAGTACGCCCAGTGGCGGCTCGACGCCACCGAGCCCGGCAAGGTCCCCGAGTACGAGGACATCGACGAGAAGGGCGCGGCCGAGCTGATCGACGGGCTCCTCGCGCGCGGGGAGGGCCTGACCCTCGACGGTGACGACACCGTCGAACTGCTCGGGCGGTACGGCATCGACGTGCACCGCGTCCTGCCCGCCCCCACCCCGGACGACGCGGTCGCCGCCGCGCGCGCCATCGGCTACCCGGTGGCCCTCAAGACCACCGCGCCGCACCTGCGCCACCGGGCCGACCTGGGCGGCGTACGGCTCGACCTGGCCGACGAGGAGCAACTGCGCCGCGCGTACACGGAGTTGACCGAGCTGTTCGGCGCGCCGGCGGTGCTGCGGCCGGTCGTGCAGGCGATGGCGCCCCGGGGCGTCGACACGGTGGTCCGCGCCGTCATCGACCCGGCCGCCGGTGCGGTGCTCTCCTTCGGGCTCGCCGGAGCCGCCTCCGAGCTGCTCGGGGACACGGCGCACCGGCTGATCCCGGTCACCGACCGGGACGCCACCTCCCTGGTCCGGTCGATCCGGACGGCACCACTCCTGTTCGGCTGGCGCGGCTCCGCACCGGTCGACACGGCGGCCCTCGAACAGCTCATGCTGCGGGTGTCCCGGCTGGTCGACGACCACCCGGAGGTCGTCGCCGTCGCCCTGGAGCCGGTGGTCGTCGCCCCGACCGGCGCGAGCGTCCTGGGCGCCACCGTGCGCCTCGCCCGCGCCCCGATCCGGGACGATCTCGGCCCCCGGACCCTGCCCGTCGTCTGACCGCGCGAGCCGCCCGTCGGGCACACACCCGGCCGGGCGCCGCCGCCCCCGGACAGGCGCGGCCGGGCGGCTCGGCGTGCCGGATCCCCGGTGATCCGTCCACGACAGACCCACGCGAGCGGTGCCTCGCAGTCAGTGGGCCCCCGTAGGATGGACGTCATGGCCAAGACCAGTACGACGACCCAGGGGCTGCGAGCGGCGATCGAGCGCAGCGGCTACTACCCGGCCCTCGTGGCCGAGGCGGTGGAGGCCGCGATCGGCGGCGACACCATCCGGTCGTACCTGGTCCATCAGGAGACGACGTTCGACGCGAACGAGGTGCGCCGGCACGTCACCGTGCTCGTCCTCACCGGCAACCGCTTCATCGTGAGCCACACCGACGAGCAGAACGCCGACACCACGTCTCCCACCCCCTACGCGACCACCTCGACCGAGTCCGTCAAGATCGGCCGGATCTCGTCCGTCGTCCTCAGCCGCGTCGTCGCGAACCCCGAGTCGTACACCCCGGGCACCCTGCCCCGCGAGGTCGTCCTGACCATCGGCTGGGGAGCCGTCAGCCGTATCGACCTGGAGCCCGCCGCCTGCGGCGACCCCGACTGCGAGGCGGACCACGGCTACACGGGCAGCTCGACGGCCGACGACCTGAGCCTGCGCGTCAGCGAGGCCGGAGACGGCCCCGAGACCGTGCAGCAGGCCCTCGCCTTCGCGCAGTCCCTCTCCGAAGCGACCGCGGACGTCAGCCGCTGATGGCGCTGCCCACCTGGGACCACCCGGAACCGCTCGCCGTCGACTCCGCGCCCGTCCCCGAGTACGGCGCCGGATCCCTGGCCGACCTGCTGCCCACGCTCGCCGCGGGCATGGCAGTACCCGGCATGACCGCCGCCATACCGGAGCTGGCTCCGGCCGACCGGAACTGCGTGTTCCTCATCGACGGTCTCGGCTGGGAGCAACTGCGGGCCCACCCGGACGAGGCCCCCTTCCTCACCTCGCTCCTCGCCTCCTCGCGCGGCGGCACGGGGCGTCCGATCACCGCGGGCTACCCGGCCACCACCGCGACATCCCTCGCCTCCGTCGGCACCGGCCTGCCCCCGGGCGCGCACGGTCTGCCCGGCTACACCGTGCGCGACCCGGCCACCGGCGAGCTGATGAACCAGCTCCGCTGGAACCCGTGGACCGACCCGCGCGCCTGGCAGCCCCACCCCACGATCTTCCAGCTCGCCGACGCGGCGGGCGTGCACACCGCCCAGGTCTCCTCGCCCACCTTCCAGAACACCCCGCTAACCAAGATCGCGCTGAGCGGCGGCACGTTCCACGGACGGCTCTCCGGCGAGGACCGCGTGGACCTCGCCGCCGGGCAACTGGCCGCGGGCGACCGCTCCTTGGTCTATACGTACTACGCTGAGGTCGACGGCAAGGGCCACCGCTTCGGCCTCGACTCCGACCCCTGGCGCGGCCAGTTGATGTACGTCGACCGGCTCGTACAGCGGCTCGCCGAGCAGCTTCCGCCGCGCTCGGCGCTGTACGTCACCGCCGACCACGGCATGATCGACATCCCGTTCGACGAGCAGCACCGCATCGACTTCGACGAGGACTGGGAGCTGCGCGCCGGCGTGGCCCTGCTGGGCGGCGAGGGCCGCGCCCGGCACGTCTACGCGGTCCCGGGCGCCCAGGCGGACGTGCTGACCTGCTGGCGCGAGGTTCTCGGCGAGCAGTTCTGGATCGCCTCACGGGACGAGGCGATCGCGGCCGGCTGGTTCGGCCCCCACG
Organism: Streptomyces sp. NPDC007084; assembly: GCF_040703595.1. Taxonomy (NCBI): domain Bacteria; kingdom Bacillati; phylum Actinomycetota; class Actinomycetes; order Kitasatosporales; family Streptomycetaceae; genus Streptomyces; species Streptomyces sp. NPDC007084. The sequence continues at coordinate 215,179 of NZ_JBEYFY010000003.1, read as the reverse complement.
TGGACGACCGGGTCTACGACCGCCTGGGCGACGTCATCGCGGCCGCCCGGGACGACGTCCTGATCATCGCGTCCGAGCGGGAGCCCAAGGAGTCGTCCATGGTCGGCAACCACGGCTCGATGACCCCCGCCGAGCAGTTGGTCCCGCTGCTCCAAGTCCGTTCCTGACGCCCGCCCCGTCGCCGCTCATTCCCTCGCCCCCGCTGCCGAAAGGTGCTCGACTCCCCATGCCCGAGCTGGTGTTCTTCTCCGGAACGATGGACTGCGGGAAGTCCACGCTGGCTCTCCAGATCGAGCACAACCGCTCGGCGCGGGGCCTCCAGGGCATGATCTTCACGCGTGACGACCGCGCGGGCGAGGGCAAGCTGTCCTCGCGTCTCGGCCTGGTCACCGACGCGGTCGAGGTGGCTGACGACCAGGACCTGTACGCCTATGTGGTCGACCACCTCTCCCAGGGCGGCCGGGCGGACTACGTGATCGCGGACGAGGCGCAGTTCCTGGCGCCGGGTCAGATCGACCAACTGGCGCGGGTGGTGGACGACCTCGACGTCGACGTGTTCGCCTTCGGGATCACCACCGACTTCCGCTCCAAGCTCTTCCCCGGCTCCCAGCGACTGGTCGAACTCGCCGACCGGGTCGAGGTCCTCCAGGTCGAGGCCCTGTGCTGGTGCGGAGCCCGGGCCACGCACAACGCCCGCACCATAGGTGGCGCGATGGTCGTCGAGGGCGCCCAGGTCGTCGTCGGTGACGTCAACCAGCCGGACGACATCGGCTACGAGGTCCTGTGCCGCCGGCACCACCGCCGTCGTATGACCGCCGCCACGGCCCACGCGAGTGCCCTGTCACCGGACGTCCTCCCGATCTCCCAGGCCTGAAACGCCGGACGTTGACCGCATGGATCACATGACGGCAGACATTGATCCATCAAGTCCCGGCATGATCGACCGCGTGGATCAACGAGAACATCGCCCCCTCGGGGTCCGCCACCGTGGCCACCCGCCCGTGCGGGGAGTCGTGGGCCGGCTTGAGGAGATGCCCGCCGAGTTCCCTGACACGGCGCACGGTCTCGTCGACGTCGGCGGCCTCGAAGTACGTCAGCCAGTGCGGACCACGGTCCCGGGGAAGGGCGTTGCCCACCCCGTGGATGCCGGCCACCGGCCTGCCGTCGATGTGCAGCGTCACGTAGTCGAAGTCGGCCGAGACGGTCGGCTCCAGCTCGTAGCCGAAGACCCCCTGGTAGAACTTGACCACGCTGTCGCTGTCCCGCGTCACCAGTTCGTTCCACGCCGGGGTGCCGGCCACCCCGGTGATCGCCGTGCCCAGATGGGCCGCGACCTGCCAGATGCCGAACACCGCGCCCGACGGGTCGGAGGCGATCGCGAGGCGCCCGGCCTCGTCCGCGTCGAGCGGGCCCACGCCCACGGTGCCGCCGCTCTGCCGTACCGTCGCGGCCGTCCGGTCCGCGTCCAGCGAGGCGAAGTAGGGCGTCCAGGCGATGGGCAGATGGCGGTCGGGCGGCAACTGGCCGATGCCGGCCACCTCGTGGCCGTCGAGCAGGGCCCGCGCGTAGGGGCCCAGTTGCTGCGGCCCCGGCTGGAACTCCCAGCCGAACAACTCTCCGTAGAACTCTTGGGTCGCGGCCATCTCGTGCACCATCAGGCTCACCCAGCAGGGTGCGCCGGGCGCGTGCCGAGCGTGCGTGCTGCGGTTCAGGCCGGCTGACCCCCGTGCCTCGGTCATCGTCACTCTCTTCTCGGCCCCTCGCGGTGGCCGGTCACCTTCCGCCTACGAGCCCGCGTACGCGTACTCCGTCGCGTACCCGCACGCCCCGTGCCCGATGGTCGCACCACAGCCCGTGCCGTGCGTCCCGGCCGCGCCGCCGTTCGGCGGCACACGGCCGGAGGATGCCCGAACTGCCGTCGCCCCGCCGTTTCGGGGCGATTGCCGCGTGATGTCCATCGGTTGTACAGCATGTGCCCGATCCCGTACACGCGGTGACCGGACCTGCCCGGCGGAGCACAGTAGCCGGACCTGGACAACACGGCCACCCCGTGCGCGAGGATGGTGGCCATGAACGCCATCATCACCGCATCCGAACTCGCGAGCGATCTCGCGGGGCCGAACCCTCCGGTTCTCCTCGACGTCCGCTGGCAGTTGGGCGGCCCCAACCTGCGCTCCGCGTACGAGGAGGCGCACATCCCGGGTGCCGTCTTCGTCGACCTGGATTCCGAACTCGCTGGTCCGGCCGGTGCCGGGGGCCGTCATCCGCTGCCCGACCCGGAGGTCTTCGGCGCGGCCATGCGGGCCGCCGGGGTGTCCGCGGACCGTGATGTGGTCGTGTACGACGGCGGGCAGGGCTGGGCCGCCGCGCGCGCCTGGTGGCTGCTGGGCTATTCGGGTCATCCGTCGGTACGCGTGCTTGACGGCGGCTTCGCCGCCTGGACCGGACCGGTGTCCTCTGAGGTCCCCGCCCCGGCGCACGGAACGTTCGTACCGGCGCCCGGCGCCCGGCCGTTGCTCGACGCGGACGGAGCCGCCGCGCTCGCCCGCTCGGGGCTGCTGCTGGACGCCCGCGCGGGGGAGCGGTACCGGGGCGAGGTCGAGCCGATCGACCGGGTCGGCGGGCACATCCCCGGCGCGGTCTCCGCGCCGACAACGGAGAACGTGGCGGAGGACGGCCGGTTCCGGCCCGCCGCCGAACTCGCCGACCGCTTCAAGTCGCTGGGCGCGACGCCCGCCTCCGAGGTCGGCGTCTACTGCGGCTCCGGTGTCTCCGGCGCGCACCAGGTGCTGGCACTCGCCGTGGCCGGGATCCCGGCCACGCTGTACGTGGGTTCGTGGTCGGAGTGGTCCCAGGACGAGGACCGCCCGGTCGCGGTGGGCCCCGACCCGCAGTAACGGCGCGGCCCGGTGGCCCCGGACCCGCCCCAAGGGCCGTCGTCGGTGCACCCGGACCCGCCGCGCCCACGGGACTCCGGGCCTTCCGGCGCGCGAAGGCCTCGCGCACCAGGTTCCGGCGCACCACCTGACGTGCGAGGTTCCGGCGCGTGGCCACCTGACGTGCGTGGGCGTGGCGGACGACCCGGCGCACGAGAACGGGGCCCGCACCACACCGGTGCGGGCCCCGTCCAGGTCCATCCGACTAGTCCTGCTTCTTCCGCCGTGTGCCGAAGACGATCTCGTCCCAGCTCGGGACGGCCGCTCTGCGGCCCGGGCGGACCCCGTCGGCCTCGGCCTGGCGGTCGGTCGAGCCGACCAGCCGGTCGCGGTGGCTGCCGACGGATCGAGGCATCAGGACGTCCGCGTAGGCGGAACCGGCACCGGCGGAGGCGGCGGGAGCCGGCGGCTCCTCCTCCTCGGGCTCGGTGTCGGGCTCCTCCGTGACCGGACGCTGGGCCGTGGTCGCGGCGGGCCGCTCGGGCACCACCATGTCGCCGCGGAAGCTGGGCACCGCCTCCAGGAGGCTGGTGAGCGAGTCCCGTTCGCCGGTCTCCTCGGCCGGCTCCGGGGGCGCCGCGGGCAGGCTCGGGCGCTCCATCTGCCGGTCCAGGGCGCGGTCCAGCGGGCGGTCCCGGGGGAGCCGGGCGATCCGAGGCACGAACGGGAAGCTCGGCTCGGGCGCCGCGAGGTCCTCGGACTCGCCGATCAGCGAGCGCGCCTCGTCGTCGACGGCCTGGACGAGCCGCCGGGGCGGGTCGTACGTCCAGCTCGCCGCGTGCGGCTCGCCCGCGACCCGGTAGACCAGCATGACTTCCCAGGTGCCGTCGTCACGGCGCCAGGAGTCCCACTGGACGGTGTCCTTCTCGGCGCCCCGGATCGTCAGGCGCTCCTGGACGGCCTCGCCGAGCTGGGGTCCGACGTTCTCGCCGGGCCGGCGCACGGGGGTCTTCCGGGCGCGCTCGGCCATGAAGGCGCGCTCGGCCAGGACGGGTCCCTCGAACCGGCGGACGCGGTCGACGGGGATTCCGGCGAGCTGGGCCACCTCCTCGGCGGAGGCGCCGGCGCGTATACGCGCCTGGATGTCTCGGGGGCGGAGATGGCTCTCCACCTCGATCTCGATCTGGCCGAGGCGGGGACGGTCACCGCGTACCGCGGCGCGCAGACGCTCGTCAATCGGAAGCGTGTACTCCGTGCTGTCCGCAGCCTTCAGCACCAGCCGTGTGCCGTCGTTAGAGACGGCCACGACACGCAGTTCGGGCATGGGGACCTCCCGGGTGGTGCCTGCCGACGTCACGTGCGTCGCTGCTTCCGCTAGTCGAGTGTGGCCTGCCCGGGTGCAGCCTGCCACAACCTTGCCGAGTTGCCCGGCGTGTCGGGCACGGGCCCGGGATCGCCGTTATGGCACGGTTACCTATTCGCAACGCTAAGTGACGAACTTCATCACCCTGTGCAACGAGCCCCCTCCCGGCGGTCCTGCAAGGCCCCGGACACCCTGGCGGGAGTCCGGACCCAGGGCTCGCAACAGTACTCCATTCGGGCCACCCGCGTGGATCGGCGCGCCGCCCAACTTCGAGCGGGAGGTGCCAGTTGGCCGCTCCTGACGGCGAATCCATGGCCAGAGAACGTGGCGCACTTCACGGAATCGCCAGAAACGGAACTAATCGTTTCGCCTGTACGTCCCTTTCTCGTGCGATCAGTCGATCAAGTACGGGAAAGGCAGGCAAGGTCCGGGAATGCGTGAGAATCCGGGTGTCGGCGGCCAGGAGCCGGGTGCCGACGGGGAACCGAGGAAGAAAAGGCTGGACCTGAGCGTCCCTCAGGTGGCGGGAAGCGCGGTCGCCGCGGTGATCGCCGCGAAACTCGCCTCCTACTTCGGCGTCTACGGGACGATCCTGGGCGCGGGCGTCGTCAGCGTCATCGCCACCAGCGGCGGAACGATCTTCCAGCACTTCTTCAGGCGCACCGGGGAGCAGTTGCGCGAGGTCACGGTGCAGCCGAAGCAGCGGGCGAAGACGCCGAGGCCCGTGCGGGTGCCGGCGGGCGCGACCGCCGGTGTCCCAGGTGAGTTCACCGAGGGCACCGTCTACCGCGCCAAGGTCAGAAGCTGGAAGCGGCCGCTGATCGCCACCGCCCTGGTCTTCGGCGTCACGATGACCGGCATCACCACGTACGAGCTGGTCTCGGGCCGGAGTTTCAGCGGCGACGGCACCAGCACCACCGTCGGGGACGCCTTCAAGGGGCACGGCTCCGGCTCGGGTTCGGGCGGTTCCGGCTCCGGCACGACACCCTCGCCGTCCTCGGTCCCCGAGTCTCCCCGGAATCCCGAACCGTCCACCGGCGACGACGGCGGCGCGTCGCGCGCACCGGGAAGCGGCGGCGGTACGACCTCCCGGCCGATGCCCGACGACGGCGCGTCCTCGGAGTCCGGGACCGGGAACGAAACCCCCGCCCCGGCACCCAGTACGACCGCTACGACCCCAGCACCCTCCGCGAGTAGTCATTCGCAAAGCGCCGGTCCGGATCGAGCCGATCCCGCAACGCCGTGAACTCGCCGAAGCGCGGATAGACCCCGGAGAGGTACTCCGCGTCCCGCGTGTGCACCTTGCCCCAGTGGGGCCGCCCCTCGTGAGCGGTGAAGATCCGCTCGGCGGCGGTGAAGTACGCCTGGTACGGGGTGCCCCGGAACATGTGGACGGCGATGTAGGCGCTGTCCCGGCCGGACGCGGTGGAGAGGGTGATGTCGTCGGCGGGCGCGGTGCGCACCTCGACGGGGAAGCTGACCCGCAGCGCCGAGCGCTCGACCATCGCCTTCAGTTCGCGCAGCGTCTCGACCAGGGCCTCGCGCGGAACCGCGTACTCCATCTCCACGAACCGCACGCGGCGCGGCGAGGTGAAGACCTTGTACGGGATGTCCGTGTAGGTCCGCGCGGACAGCGCGCGGCTGGAGATCCGGGCGATCGACGGGATGGTGGCGGGCACGGCGCGGCCGAGCAGGTTGACCGCCTGGAAGAGGCCGTTGGAGAGGAACTCGTCCTCGATCCAGCCGCTGACCGCCCCCACCGGCTTCTCGGGGCCGGCGCTGCGGTTGTTGCGCTTGGTGTTGCAGTTACCGGTGTGCGGGAACCAGTAGAACTCGAAGTGCTCGTTCTCCGTGAACAGCGCGTCGAAGTCCGCGGTGACCCGGTCGAAGGTCATCGGCTCCTCGCGGGCGGTGAGCAGGAAGACGGGCTCCACGGCGAAGGTGATCGCGGTGACGATCCCCAGGGCGCCGATGCCTATCCGGGCCGCCGCGAACACCTCCGGGTTCTCCTTCTCGGAGCAGGTCAGCAGCGAACCGTCCGCCGTCACCAGCTCAAGGCCCCTGATCTGCGCGGCGATCGAGGCCGAGTCCCGTCCGGTGCCGTGCGTTCCGGTGCTCGTGGCGCCCGAGACCGTCTGCTCCATGATGTCGCCCATGTTCGTGAGCGACAGCCCCTCCCGCGCGAGCGCCAGGTTGAGCCTCTTGAGCGGGGTGCCGGCCTCCACCGTGACGGTCATGGCCTCACGGTCGATCCGGCGAATCCCGGTCAACAGTTGAGGGCGGATCAACACACCGTCCGTCGCGGCGGCGGCGGTGAACGAGTGTCCGGTGCCGACGGCCTTCACCGTCAGGCCGTCCTCGGCCGCCGCGCGCACGGCGGCGGATACCTCGTCGGCCGAGGCGGGGGTGACCTCCCGTATGGGACGGGCGGTGACGTTCCCCGCCCAATTACGCCACGTGCCGCTCTTCCCGCTCACTGTGGTGCTCATGAGACCCTCCCCGCGCCGGAACCGGCCTGCTGAGCCGGCGATACCCGAGGAAACCCACCGCGACAGCGACGGCCCCGGACACGGCCGGAACCACGTACCCGGACTTCGCACCGGCGGCGTCGATCACCCAGCCGGCCACGGAGGAGCCGAGCGCGACCCCGACCGCGAGTCCCGTGCTCACCCAGGTCATGCCTTCGGTCAGTTTGGCGCGAGGTACGTGCTGTTCGATGAGGGACATCGTGGTGATCATCGTGGGAGCGATGGAGAGACCCGCAACGAACAGCGCCACGGCCAGGAACGGCAAGTTTCCGACCAGTAGGAGGGGGATCATACTCACGGCCATCGTGCATATGCCCAGCAGCCACCTGCGTTCCGGCGCCCCCTTGACGCGCACGAGTCCGAAGACGGCTCCGGCGAGGCAGGAACCCGCCGCGTAGATCGCGAGGACGATGCTCGCCGCCGCCTTGTGACCCCGCTCCTCGGCGAAGGCCACGGTGACCACGTCGACGGCTCCGAAGATCGTGCCGGTCGCCACGAACGTGGCCACCAGTACCTGGAGTCCGGCCGAGCGCAGGGCGGAACCGCCGCTGTGCTGCTCACGCGGATGCGGCGCGGGCTCGGTGGCGCGCTGAGAGGTCAGCCAGAAGACGCCGGCCGCGAGGAAGCAGGCGGCGAGCAGCGGGCCCGCCTCCGGGAACCACACCGTGGACAGCCCGATGGAGATGATCGGCCCGAAGATGAAGCAGACCTCGTCCACCACGGACTCCAGGGAGTACGCGGTGTGCAACTGCGGGGTGCCTCCATAGAGGGCCGCCCAGCGGGCCCGGACCATCGCGCCGATGCTCGGGACACAGCCGATGCCGGCCGCGCACACGAACAGCACCCAGTCCGGCCACGCGAAACGGGCGGTGAGGAGCAGCCCGGCCGCGGCGGTGAGCGCGAACAGCGTGACGGGCCGCAGTACGCGCCGCTGCCCGTGCCGGTCGACCATCCGGGAGACCTGCGGGCCGAGCGCGGCGGCGGCCAGCGCCATGGTCGCCGAGAGCGCGCCGGCGAGCCCGTACCGCCCGGTGAGCTGCGAGATCATCGTGACCACGCCGATGCCCATCATGGACAGCGGCATCCGCCCGAGAAAACCCGCGGCGGAGAAGCCCTTGGAGCCGGGGGCGGCGAACAGGGCGCGGTACGGGCTGGGCACGGGGGTCTCCGTCGGCTCGGCTCGGCCCTCCCGGTCACCACGGGCGGCCGAACTCCGGTAAGGCGTGAAGCTGGCCGATACAGCTTACGGCTCAGGACACCCTGGAACGCACCCCCGGAACGCGTCTCCGTCGCGGGCCTCGCACCCGCCTGGCACGCCCCGCTGAACACACCGCGACGCGCCGGAGCCGAACTCGCCGCCACGCCCCGGAACTCACCGCCGTTTCTCGCATGTCAGTGCCGGGTGGCAGGATCGGAGGCATGCCAGACGTGCTCGATGCCACCCCCTACGACGCCCTGTTGCTGCTCTCGTTCGGCGGCCCCGAAGGGCCGGACGACGTGGTTCCGTTCCTGGAGAACGTGACGCGGGGCAGGGGTATCCCCAAGGAGCGGCTCAAGGAGGTGGGCCGGCACTACTTCCTGTTCGACGGGATCAGCCCCATCAACGACCAGAACCGCGCCCTGCTCGACGCGCTGCGCAAGGACTTCGCCGACCACGGTCTGGACCTGCCGGTCTACTGGGGCAACCGGAACTGGGCGCCCTACCTGACCGACACGCTGCGGGAGATGGTCACCGACGGCCGGCGCCGGATCCTCGTCCTGGCCACCAGCGCGTACGCCTCGTACTCGGGCTGCCGGCAGTACCGCGAGGACCTGGCCGGCGCGCTCGCCGTCCTGGCCGACGAGGGGCTTGAGCTGCCGGGGATCGACAAGCTGCGCCACTACTTCAACCACCCCGGCTTCGTGGAGCCGATGACCGAGGGCGTCCTAAGGTCGCTGGCCGAGCTGCCCGAGGAGGTCCGCGCGGACGCGCACCTGGCGTTCACCACGCACTCCATCCCGACCGCCGCGGCCGACACCTCCGGTCCCGTCGAGGGACAGGGCGAGGGCGGCGCGTACGTCCGCCAGCACCTGGACGTGGCGCGGCTGATCGTGGCGAAGGTGCGCGAGGAGACGGGCGTCGACCACCCCTGGCGGCTCGTCTACCAGTCCCGCTCCGGCGCCCCGCACATCCCCTGGCTGGAGCCGGACATCTGCGACCACCTGGAGGAGCTGCACGGCGCCGGAGTCCCGGCCGCCGTGATGGTGCCGATCGGGTTCGTGTCGGACCACATGGAGGTCCTGTACGACCTGGACACCGAGGCGCGCGCCAAGGCGGCGGAGCTGGGGCTGCCCATCCGGCGTTCGGCCACCGTCGGGTCCGACCCGCGGTTCGCCGCGGCGGTTCGTGACCTGGTGCTGGAGCGCGCCGCGGCCGAGAGCGGCCGCGGGGTGACACCGTGTGCCCTGGGCGCCCTGGGTGCGAGCCACGACCTGTGTCCGGTGGGCTGCTGTCCCGCCCGCACGCCCAAGCCCGCCGCCGCGGGCGCCGACAGCCCCTACGCATGAGGAGCCCCGTGACCGCGCCCCTGCACACCGAACTGCTCCAGCTCGCGCACGAGGCGGCCCGCCGCGCCGGCGCGCTGCTGCGGGACGGCCGCCCCGCGGACCTGACGGTCGCCGCCACGAAGTCCAGCCCGATCGACGTCGTCACCGAGATGGACATCGCCGCCGAGAAGCTGATCACCAGTCTGATCGCCGAGCACCGGCCGAAGGACGGCTTCCTCGGCGAGGAGGGCTCCGCCACCGAGGGCACCAGCGGCATCCGCTGGATCGTGGACCCGCTCGACGGCACGGTCAACTACCTCTACGGACTGCCGACCTGGGCCGTGTCCATCGCCGCCGAACAGGACGGCGAGACCGTCGTCGGCGTGGTCGCGGCCCCGATGCGCGGCGAGACGTACCACGCGGTACGCGGCCGGGGCGCCCGCGCCACCGGCGCCTGGGTCGGTGAGCGCCGTCTGACCTGCCGTCCGTCGCCCGCCCTCGACCAGGCCCTCGTCGCGACCGGCTTCAACTACGTGACCGACGTCAAGATCCACCAGGCCGACGTGGTGCAGCGGCTCATCCCGCTGGTGCGCGACGTGCGCCGGTCCGGTTCGGCGGCGGTCGACCTGTGCGACGTCGCGGCCGGCCGTCTCGACGGCTACTACGAGCGCGGCCTCCACCCCTGGGACCTCGCGGCGGGGGACCTGATCGCCCGTGAGGCGGGCGCGGTGACCGGTGGACGCCCCGGAGAGCGCCCCGGAGGCGAGCTGGCCGTGGCGGCCTCACCGGGCGTCTTCGAGCCCCTCCAGCGGCTCCTGGAGGACTTCGGGGCCTGGCACGACTGACCGGCCCGGACACCGGCCCGACGGTCCCGTACGAACAGGTCCCGGACACTGGCCCGACGGTGCCGTACGAACAGGTCCCGGAAACCGGCCCGACGGGCCCCGGAAAACCGAGCGGGACCCCGGTACTGGATCGATACCGGGGCCCCGCTCCGTCACATACGTACTGATCAGACGCGCGTCGCGCCGACCTCCACACCGTGCTCGGCGGCCAGGCGGTGCAGGTCGTCCAGCTCGGCCTGCTCGACCTCGGCGAGGAAGTCGTCGCCTGTTTCGCGGGCACGCGTCAGGTCGGTCTCGGTCGCCCTTATGCGCTGCAGAAGTCCTGCGGTGAATGCGTCCATGCTGCGCCCCCTCGTCCTGGGTCGTGGGTCGGGTGGCACGGGGGTGTGCCGATCGGAAGGGGCGATCACGTCTCCGAATGGGTGCCGCCCAGCGCAGCCCGGGCTGGGCGGCGACGGTGCCGGACACCCACGCCCGCTCTGCGGAAGCGGTTGGACGTACCACAAGGTGGCTTGCCACGTGCAGAGCGTGATCGCGGGGTGTAAAGCCGTCCTCCCCCCGCTCTCTTCCGTGGAAACCTCAACCCGGCGAGAAAATCTGGCATTCCCGGCCCACGGACCGGCACTTCGGCGCCGCCACCTGCCTTACAGCCGGTTTATGGCCGAAAAGGGCAGGATGGAGCCCTCATCCGTGACAGACCTGCCCGCGGGGTGCCCGAACACGCGCCGCGCCGGTGGACAGAGGAAGGACAAGCGCCGTGCGCGTACTCGTCGTCGAGGACGAGCAGCTGCTCGCCGATGCGGTGGCCACCGGACTGCGCCGGGAGGCCATGGCCGTCGACGTCGTGTACGACGGCGCCGCCGCCCTGGAGCGCATCGGGGTCAACGACTACGACGTGGTCGTCCTCGACCGCGACCTCCCCCTCGTGCACGGCGACGACGTCTGCCGCCGCATCGTCGAGCTGGGCATGCCCACCCGCGTGCTGATGCTGACCGCGTCCGGAGACGTCAGCGACCGCGTCGAGGGCCTGGAGATCGGCGCCGACGACTACCTCCCCAAGCCCTTCGCCTTCAGCGAGCTGACGGCACGCGTGCGTGCCCTCGGCCGCCGTACGAGCGTGCCGCTGCCGCCCGTCCTGGAGCGCGCCGGGATCAAGCTCGACCCCAACCGCCGCGAGGTCTTCCGCGACGGCAAGGAGGTCCAGCTCGCGCCCAAGGAGTTCGCCGTCCTGGAGGTGCTGCTGCGCAGCGAGGGCGCCGTCGTCTCCGCCGAGCAGCTTCTGGAGAAGGCCTGGGACGAGAACACGGACCCGTTCACCAACGTCGTCCGGGTGACCGTCATGACGCTGCGCCGCAAGCTCGGCGAGCCCGCCGTGATCGTCACCGTGCCCGGCTCCGGCTACCGGATCTGATCCGCCGTGGCCAGCACACCCGCGCCCCCCACGGCGCCCCCCAAGCCCACCTGGGACCCCCGTCCCGAGCCGCCGTTCCCCTGGCTGCGCCCGACCATCCGCATACGGCTCACGCTGCTCTACGGCGGCATGTTCCTGATCGCCGGCATCCTGCTGCTGTCGATCATCTACCTGCTCGCGGCGCAGGCGCTGAACGTCGGCAGCGAGCTGCCGTTCAAGATCACCGAGGGCAAGGTCACCAGCACCATCTGCAACCTGCCCGACCAAGCCTCGCCCGACGTGTTCAACAGCGCGATGAACACCTGCGTCAACGAACAGCGCCAGCACGCGCTGGACAACCTGCTCAGCCGCTCCCTGCTGGCCCTGCTCGGCCTCGCCGTCATCGCCTTCGCGTTCGGCTACGCCATGGCCGGCCGCGTCCTGTCACCGCTCGGCCGGATCACCCGCACCGCGCGCGCGGTGGCCGGTTCCGATCTGTCCCGGCGGATCGAACTGGACGGCCCGGACGACGAGTTGAAGGAGCTGGCCGACACCTTCGACGACATGCTGGAGCGGCTGCAACGCGCGTTCACCGCCCAGCAGCGCTTCGTCGGCAACGCCTCGCACGAACTGCGCACCCCGCTCGCGATCAACCGCACCCTCCTGGAGGTGCACCTCTCCGATCCGGGCGCGCCCGTGGAACTCCAGCAGCTCGGCAAGACACTGCTCGCCACGAACGAACGCAGCGAGCAGCTCGTCGAGGGCCTGCTGCTGCTCGCCCGCAGCGACAACCAGATCGTCGAGCGCAAGCCGGTGGACCTCGCCGAGGTCGCCACCCAGGCCGTGGACCAGGTGCACGCCGAGGCGGCCGCCAAGGGCGTGAAGATCCGCGGTGAGCGGCACCCGGTGATCGTCCAGGGCAATGGAGTGCTCCTGGAGCGGATCGCCCTCAACCTCGTCCAGAACGCCGTCCGGTACAACGTGCCGGAGGACGGCTGGGTCGAGGTCACCACCGAGGCGGAACACGGTCAGGCGGTCCTGGTCGTGTCGAACACGGGACCGGTCGTTCCCGCGTACGAGGTCGACAATCTTTTCGAGCCTTTCCGGCGGCTGCGCACCGAGCGCACGGGCAGCGACAAGGGCGTGGGCCTCGGCCTGTCGATCGCCCGGTCGGTGGCCCGGGCGCACGGCGGCCATATCGTCGCCCGGCCCCGAGAAGGGGGTGGCCTCGTGATGCGCGTCACCCTTCCTGTCTGAGACCATGTCGCCGACACGCGTTGATGTTCGCTTTGCGCGGAATTTTCTGGTTGCCCGACCGGGCGGCCCGTGTGTGATCGATCACAAGGGCGCAGAGGTTTCCATCCACTCTCCGTGATCATGCAAGCTGCCGGAAAGCCGGGAAAATCCGGGTTTTCGGGGGTCCCGATCACGGGAAGTACACGGTGGGACGCCTTTGATGTGCGGCCTTCGGACCGTGTACGGTCCGCATCGCCATCCAAGCCGATCACTCATGGGGAGTCCGGTTGGGTGTCGATTGAGTAACAGACCTTGATGTGAGGCAAAATCTCCGCCTCAGGTCGGGCACAAGTCCGGCCTCTCACGCGTTACGTGCGTCGAGACACCGCAGACACCCAGAGGGGGAGAGCTGACATGGCAACGGATTACGACACCCCACGCAAGACCGACGACGACGTCGACTCGGACAGCCTTGAAGAACTGAAGGCTCGCCGGAACGACAAGTCCACGTCGTCCGTCGATGTAGACGAGTTCGAGGCCGCAGAAGGCCTGGAGCTTCCCGGAGCGGACCTCTCGAACGAGGAGCTGGCCGTCCGGGTGCTGCCCAAGCAGCAGGACGAGTTCACCTGCATGAGCTGCTTCCTGGTGCACCACCGCAGTCAGCTGGCCCGCGAGAAGAACGGCCAGCCGATCTGCCGCGACTGCGACTGAGGCAGGGTCGGCCGTGACAGGCTCGACCCCTCCTTGGAAGCGCCGCTTCCCCAGGGCAGCGGACGAAGGGTCCCCTGAGGGCCCTGAAGGCGTGCGTGACGACGAGCGGGGCTCTTCCGAACAGGGATCAGCCTCGCTCGACCGGGCGGACGCCACAGGCGGCCTGACGGCCTCCCCGGACACCCCCGCACCCGCCGCGAGGCGACGTGTGGCCGCGGTCCGGGACGGGGTCAGGAAGGGCGTCCAGAAGAGCGGCAGCCGGGCCAGGGCGGGCCTGGCGTATCTCGCCGACCGGATCATCGATCTCGCCCCGCGCGTTCCCGTACGGGACCTCGCGACCCTGCGCAAGCAGTTCCCGGGCCTCGGCCCCGAACAGCTCGCGGACAAGCTCGTGGCGGGCGCCGCCGCCGCGACCTCCACCGTCGGTGCCGGAGTCGGCGCCGCCGCCATGCTGCCGGTGCCGCCCGCCATGCCCACGGAGCTGGCCGCCGAGATCACCGGCGTCGCCGCGATCGAACTCAAACTGATCGCCGAGCTGCACGAGGTCTACGGCGTCAGGCCGCCCGGCAACCTCAAGCAGCGCAGCACTGCCTACCTGAACTCCTGGTCGGGCGAGCGCGGGATCGACGTGACCAAGCCCGTGACGATCAACGCCGCGCTCGGCGGTCAGATGAAGCGCGAGCTGCGCCAGCAGATCATGAAGCGGACGGTCCGCGACCTGCCCAACCTGATGCCCTTCATGGTCGGCGCCGCGGTCGGGGCGGTGATGAACCGCCGGGACACCAGACGGCTGGCCAACCACATCCGCAAGGACCTGCGCAAGATGCAGGTGCCGTGGGAGGCGCTGCCGGAGCTGCCTCCGCTGGAGGAGCCGGCCGACCCGCTGCGTATCGGGGAGATCCCCAAGGAGCTGGGGCGCTGACGAGCGGACGTGGCGAACGTCCCCGGGGGCCTGCCCGGCATTCGGACGTCCCGAACAGGCCCCGCCGAACACCCTGGTGATCATTCGTGTGGCGCGTGAGCGCAGTGCGGCCCGTGCGGGCTTTCGGCCCGTGCGGGCTCTGTGACGCGTGCCGGGTGCGGGCGCGTGCGCGCCTAGACCGAGGCGCGCGCCGTCTCCAGCGCCGCGATCAGGCGCTCCGGCTCCCGGGTCGACAGATACAGGTACGGCGTCGGGTCCGCCGGGTCGGTGACCTCGACGCGCAGAGCCGTCGGGATGTACGAGCGCAGCAGCATGAAGGCGCGCGTGTCGGCCTTGTACGTGCGCCAGGCGCGCGCCTCCTCCCGGTCCAGCACCTCGGCGTCACCGAGGGCCGCGACCGGAATCCTCGCGTCGCCGGCGATCAAGGCGTCCCCGACCACGCGGATGCGGATCGAGCCGTACGCGCTGGCCGCGACCGCCGCCACGGCGGTGCCGCCGACCAGGGCCCCCAGCATCGGCAGCGTGCCGAACGGGAGGAAGACCAGGGCCAGCGCGAGCCCGACCAGGAAGCTGATCGCCCACCACGACCGGGGCGCGGTGAGGCGTTCTTCGTACGGGGATGCGGAGAGCTGCATGAAGCCAAGCTTGGCACGGTGCGAAGACTTGGTGGACGCGCGGGTAAGGTCTGCGCCTGTGAGTGGTACTTCCGCAGCTCTGACGCCTCCCGCCGACGCCGTCGCGCCGGTGCGGCACCCCGACGCGCCCGCTCCCGGTGAGCCCCTCGGAGCACACTACGAACACTGTTTCGGATGCGGTGGGGGACAGCCCCACGGGCTCCACCTCGACGCCCGCGCGGGTGACGGCGTCCGCGTCACGGCGGAGTTCACCGTGCGGCCCGTCCACCAGGGTGCCCCCGGTCTCGCGCACGGCGGCGTCCTCGCCACCGCGCTGGACGAGACGCTCGGTTCGCTGAACTGGCTGCTGCGGACGATCGCCGTGACCGGCCGCCTGGAGACCGACTTCCTCCGTCCCGTCCCCGTGGACACGGTGCTGTATCTGGAGGCCGAGGTCACCGCGGTGGCCGGCCGGAAGATCTACTGCACCGCCACCGGTCGCATCGGCGGTCCCGAGGGACCCGTGGCCGTCCGCGCCGACGCCCTGTTCGTCGAGGTGAAGGTCGACCACTTCATCGACAACGGACGCCCGGAGGAGATCCGGGCCGCCATGAACGACCCGGACCAGATCCGGCGAGCCCGTGCCTTCGAGGTGAACCCGTGACCCGTGACCCCCGTCCCGAACTCGACGTGCAGATCCGCCGCGTCGACCCGGACGTCCCGCTCCCCGAGTACGCGCTCCCCGGCGACGCCGGAGCCGACCTCAGGACCACCGAGAGCCACGAGCTGAAGCCCGGTGAGCGGGCCGTGCTGCCGACGGGCGTGTCCATCGCGCTGCCCGAGGGCTACGCGGCCTTCGTGCACCCGCGCTCCGGCCTCGCCGCCCGCTGCGGCGTCGCCCTCGTGAATGCCCCGGGGACGGTTGATGCCGGGTACCGTGGGGAGATCAAGGTGATCGTGGTGAATCTCGACCCGTACGAGTCGGTGCGGTTCGAGCGCTTCGACCGGATTGCTCAACTGGTCGTCCAGCAGGTCGAGAAGGTTCGCTTCCGGGAGGTCGCGGAGCTTCCCGGCTCGGCGCGGGCCGCAGGGGGCTTCGGGTCCACCGGCGGCCATGCCGTCGTGGACAGCACAACGGGTGGGAATCGATACGCTTCGGTCGTATCCGACCGGGAAGGACAGTGACGTGTTCGGACGTCGCAAGAAGGGCAGTGCCGCCGAGGACGCGGCGGGCGAGGCCGAGCAGGTCGTCGACGGCGTCGACACTGAGGCGGACGAGAACGAGGACCGCGCGCGCGTGCGCCTCGAACCCGAGCCGCGCCCCGATGGCCCCTGGGACAGCGCCGAGGTCCGTGACCCCGCCGAGGGCCGCGTCGACCTGGGCGGCCTTTTCGTGCCCGGAGTCGACGGCATGGAACTGCGGGTGGAGGTCGCCGGAGACGCGATCGTCGCCGCGACCGTCGTCCTGAAGGACAGCGCCGTGCAGCTCCAGGCCTTCGCCGCTCCCAAGCGCGAGGGCATCTGGGGCGAGGTGCGCGAGGAGATCGCCTCCGGGATCACCCAGCAGGGCGGTGTCATCGACGAGGTCGAGGGCCCGCTGGGCTGGGAGCTGCGGGCCCAGGTGCCCGTGCAGCTCCCGGACGGCACCGGCGGTTTCCAGGTCGTGCGCTTCGTCGGGGTCGACGGTCCCCGCTGGTTCCTGCGCGGAGTGATCTCCGGGCAGGGGGCGGTGCAGCCGCAGGCCGCCGGCCTGCTGGAGCAGATCTTCCGGGACACGGTCGTCGTCCGCGGCGAGGGCCCGATGGCCCCCCGTGACCCGATCGTCCTGAAGCTGCCGAACGACGCGCAGATGGTCCCCGAAGGGGTCCAGCAGGAGGAGCAGAGCGGGTCCCGTTTCTCCGGCGGCATGGGTCAGCTCCAGCGCGGACCGGAGATCACCGAGGTTCGCTAGACAGTCATCAGGCGGGCCGTATCCCCGGCGGGATACGGCCCTTTCCTGTGTCCGGGGTCCTCGCGCCACTTCTGAGCGGGCCCCTCAAGTTCTCGTATCTGAACGGCAGTTGAGCAGCGGGTCTTTCTTCAGGCCTTGACGGAAGTCTGGTCCGTACCTATGGTCACCGGCCAGCGCACATGTTCAGCACTCCATGCGTCGTTCACATACAAGAACGGATGGCTCTGCATGTCCGACACCCCCACACCCCGGCGCCACCGACGGCGTCCCGCGCTCCTCCTCACCGCGGCGGCCGCGACCGCGGCCCTGGTCGGCACGCTTCTCTCCGGCCCCGGCGCACACCCCGCCGAGGCGGCCCCCGCCACCTTCGTCCACCCCGGAGTCACCGTCTCCAAGGGCCAGTTGGACTTCGCCCGCACCCAGGTGCTGGCCGGCGTCCAGCCCTGGAAGGGCGCCTACGACCAGATGATGGGGAGCAGGTACGCCTCCCTCACGCGCACCCCCGCACCCCGTGCCACCGTCGAGTGCGGCTCGTACTCCAACCCCAACTACGGCTGCACGGACGAGCGCGAGGACGCCATCGCCGCGTACACCGACGCCCTCGCCTGGTACGTCACCCGCGACGAGCGGTACGCCAGGAAGGCCATCGAGCTGATGGACGCCTGGTCCGCCGTGATCAAGGACCACACCAACAGCAACGCCCCCCTCCAGACCGGCTGGGCCGGCTCCTCCTGGCCCAAGGCCGCCGAGATCATCAAGTACACATACACCGGCTCCTGGGCCAACTCCGGCCGCTTCGCGACCATGCTGCGCACCGTCTACCTGCCCGAGATCATCAACGGCTCCAACTCCAACGGGAACTGGGAGCTGTCGATGATGGAGGCCGCCGTCGGCATCTCCGTCTTCCTGGACGACAAGACGTCGTACGACAAGGCCATGGCGAAGTTCCGGACGCGCACGGCGGCCTACGTGTACCTGTCCACCGACGGGTCGGTGCCCAAGACGGTGCCCAGCCAGAACCTCGACACCACCGCGAAGATCGTCAACTACTGGCAGGGGCAGTCCACCTTCGTCACCGGGCTCACCCAGGAGACCTGCCGCGACTTCACGCACACCGGATACGGCGTCTCCGCCATCTCCCACATCGCCGAGACCAGCCGCATCCAGGGCCAGGACCTGTACGGCACCGACGTGGGGGAGCGGCTGCGCCAGGCGCTCGGCTTCCAGTCCAAGTACCAACTGGGCGCGGCCGTCCCGAGCTGGCTGTGCGGCGGTTCGCTGAGCCTCGGGCTCGGCCCCGTCACCGAGGTCGGCTACAACGCCCTGCACAACCGCCTGGGCATCGCGATGACCAACACCGAGGCACTCACCCGGCAGAACCGGCCGGCCGGCAGCAACAACCTGTTCGTCGCCTGGGAGACGCTGACACACGGCGACAATCCCGCGTGAACCGAAACGGGGGGCTCGTGCGATGAACCAGTGAGGGACCCCGGGCAGGATGGTGGCGCCCCCCGGAAGGCGGTCACCTTTCCTCCCGGGTCCCTCACTCGGTATCCCCGGCGGCAAGCGCGGAAAGGCAGGTCTCATGACCCGGGTCCTCGTGGTGGACGACGAGCCACAGATCAGCCGAGCCCTCGTGATCAACCTGAAGGCCCGCAGATACGAGGTCGACGCCACGTCCGACGGCGCCGGCGCGCTCCAGCTCGCAGCGGCCCGGCGCCCCGACGTCATCGTCCTCGACCTCGCCCTGCCCGACATGGACGGGGCCGAGGTGATCCGGGGGCTGCGCGGCTGGACCGGAGTGCCGATCCTGGCGCTCTCCGCCCGGCACTCCGCCGAGGAGAAGGCCGAGGTGCTGGAGGCGGGGGCCGACGCCTACATCACCAAGCCCTTCGGCATGGACGAGCTGCTCGCCCGGCTCGGTGCCACCGCGCGCCGCGCGGAAGCCGGCAGGGGTGGGGTGGAGGCGACCGGGGGCGGCGTGGGGGCGACCGGAGACGGGAGGGAGGCGGCGGGGGGCGGTGTGGCCGACGTGATCGTGGAGACCGCCGCCTTCACCGTCGACCTGGCCGCCAAAAAGGTGCACCGCGACGGGCGGGACATCCGCCTCACCCCCACGGAATGGCGCCTCCTGGAGGCCCTGGTCCGCCACAGAGGCCGGCTCGTCGGCCAGAGACAACTGCTCCAGGAGGTGTGGGGGCCGTCCTACGGCACGGAGACGAACTACCTGCGGGTCTACCTGGCCCAGCTGCGCCGCAAGCTGGAGGCCGACCCCGCGCACCCCAAGCACCTCCTCACCGAGCCGGGAAGGGGATACCGGTTCGAGCGATGACCCGCGCGCGCGTACGGAACGTGACGTCCCCGACCGGTTCCGGGGCTGCCCGCTGCTCCGGTTCGGCCCGGGCAGCCGTGGGTACGTAGGTGTCAACGCTCACCGGTACGCTTTCGGTATGAGTGCTGTTCCTCGTTCCGAAAAGCCGGCGGGCCGGTTCCGGCGCATGATGGACCGGCTCTCCTCGACCCAGGAGGACCTGGAGTCCGAGGAGCTGCGGGAGGACACCGCGACCGCGGGCTGCACCCGTATCGGCGACTGCCACGACCGGCAGATCGTCACGGTTACTGGTACCTTGCGCACGGTCACTCTGCGGCCGCGGGCCGGTGTCCCGGCGCTGGAGGCCGAGCTGTTCGACGGCTCGGCCGCCCTGGACGTGGTCTGGCTCGGCCGCCGTTCCATCGTCGGCATCGAGCCCGGGCGCAAGCTCATCGCATCCGGCCGCATCTCGATGAGCCGGGGCCGTAGGGTGCTGTTCAATCCGAAGTACGAAC
This sequence comes from Streptomyces sp. NPDC007084, assembly GCF_040703595.1. Lineage (NCBI taxonomy): Bacteria > Bacillati > Actinomycetota > Actinomycetes > Kitasatosporales > Streptomycetaceae > Streptomyces > Streptomyces sp. NPDC007084. The sequence continues at coordinate 195,391 of NZ_JBEYFY010000003.1, read as the reverse complement.
TCAGACCGCTCGGACGGGAGTAGCCGGTGACGTCGCTCGACAAGCCGACCGAAGACCCCCAGCAGGATTCGAGGGCGGTGACGGAGGCCGCACTCTTCGAGGCCTTCGGCGGCGTGCGCGGCATGGTCGAGACGGTGGTGCCCGGCCTGCTGTTCGTCACCATCTTCACGATCAACAAGGACCTGCACTGGTCGGCGATCGCCGCCCTCGCCGTGTCCCTGCTGCTCGTGGTGGTCCGCCTGGTGCGGCGCGACACCGTCAAGCACGCCTTCAGCGGCGTCTTCGGCGTCGCCTTCGGTGTCGTCTTCGCGATGATGACCGGCAACGCCAAGGACTTCTACCTGCCGGGCATGCTCTACACGCTCGGCCTCGCCGTCGCCTACATCGTCACGACCCTGGCCGGCGTCCCGCTGATCGGCCTGATCCTCGGCCCGGTCTTCAAGGAGAACCTCTCCTGGCGCACCCGCAACCCCGGCCGCAAGAAGGCGTACGGGAAGGCCAGTTGGGCCTGGGGTCTGATCCTGCTCGCCAAGTGCGCGGTGCTCTTCCCGCTCTACTGGTGGGGCGACACCACCCAGTTCGGCTGGGTGCTCATCGCCCTCAAGATCCCGCCGTTCCTGCTCGCCGTCTGGCTGACCTGGGTCTTCCTGGCCAAGGCGCCGCCGCCCATCGACGTGTTCGCGGAGATGGAGGCCGAGGAGAAGGCCGAGAAGGAGCGCAAGGCCGCCCTCGCGGAGGAGCGCGGCGAGACGCCCGCCCCGGCCCGCCACCGACGCGAGGCCTGAGCCGCACCCCGCCGCTCCCGGCCGCCTTCCCTGAGGAACGCCCGACGGACGGCGAGCCCCGGGCCACTGGTACCTCTACGACGTTGGGTGCACCCGGAGAATCTCCGGGCGCCCCCAACGTCGTAGAGCAGCGATCCGCTAGCGCGAGGCGTCCTTGCGGCGCACGGACAGCAGGTCCTCCAACTGCTCCTCGCGGGCCTGGGCGGCCACGAAGAGGAGTTCGTCGCCCGCCTCCAGCGAGTCCTCGCGGGACGGCGTCAGGACCCGGGTGCCGCGGATGATGGTCACCAGGGAGGTGTCCTCCGGCCACTGGACGTCACCGACGGTCGTGCCGGCCAGGGCGGACTCCGGCGGCAGGGTCAGCTCGACGAGGTTGGCGTCGCCGTGGCTGAAGCGGAGCAGCCGCACCAGGTCACCGACGCTGACGGCCTCCTCGACGAGGGCCGACATCAGACGCGGGGTGGAGACGGCGACGTCCACGCCCCAGGACTCGTTGAAGAGCCACTCGTTCTTGGGGTTGTTCACCCGGGCGACGACCCGGGGGACCCCGTACTCGGTCTTCGCGAGCAGGGAGACGACCAGGTTGACCTTGTCGTCACCGGTGGCCGCGATGACCACGTTGCAGCGCTGGAGCGCGGCCTCGTCCAGGGAGGTGATCTCGCAGGCGTCGGCGAGCAGCCACTCGGCCTGCGGGACGCGCTCGACCGAGATGGCGGTCGGAGCCTTGTCGATCAGCAGGATCTCGTGGCCGTTCTCCAGCAGTTCGCCCGCGATCGAGCGGCCTACGGCGCCGGCACCGGCAATGGCGACCCTCATCAGTGACCCGCCTCTTCCTCAGGGCCCTTGGCGAACGCCGCCTCGACCTTGTCCACCTCGTCGGTGCGCATCATGACGTGCACCAGGTCGCCCTCCTGCAGGACCGTCTGCGAGGTCGGCAGGATCGCCTCGCCCAGCCGGGTGAGGAACCCGACGCGCACGCCGGTCTCCTCCTGGAGCCGGCTGATCTTGTGGCCCACCCAGGCGGGGGAGGTGTGCACCTCGGCGAGCTGCACACCGCCGGTGGGGTCGCGCCACAGCGGCTCGGCGCCCGAGGGCAGCAGCCGGCGCAGCATCTGGTCGGCCGTCCAGCGGACGGTGGCGACGGTCGGGATGCCGAGGCGCTGGTAGACCTCGGCGCGGCGGGGGTCGTAGATACGCGCCGCGACGTTCTCGATGCCGAACATCTCGCGGGCCACCCGGGCGGCGATGATGTTCGAGTTGTCACCGCTGGAGACGGCGGCGAACGCGCCCGCCTCCTCGATACCCGCCTCGCGCAGGGTGTCCTGGTCGAAGCCGACTCCGGTGACCCGACGGCCGCCGAACCCGGAGCCCAGCCGACGGAAGGCGGTGGGGTCATGGTCGATCACGGCGACCGTGTGCCCCTGTTGCTCCAGGGTCTGGGCAAGAGCGGAACCTACTCTTCCGCAGCCCATGATGACGATGTGCACGACCGTCCTTCCGGATGTCAATGGTTACGGCTCAGGCACCAGGGTCTCAGACCGCCGTCCAAGCTACACACGCGCGGTCACCCGGCGGCACCCCTGTGCGGTTCCGCCCGCGCTTTTCCCGGCGCGCCGCGCTGTTTCCCGGAGCGGGCGGGAGAGGAGGCCGCGCTGTTTCCCGGAGCGGGCGGGAGAGGAGGCCGCGCTGTTTCCCGGAGCGGGCGGGAGAGGAGGCCGCGCTGTTTCCCGGCGCGGTCGGGAGAGCAGAGGGTGAGGGTGCGGAGGTGGGGGCTCAGCGCCGTGTGATGCTGCGAACACTCGCCAGGGTCAGGATTCCGAGGCCGACCAGTCCGACGGTGGCGCCGATGAGCTCCGGGCTCAGGTGCATGGGGTCTCCAAGGCGGTCAGGGTGCGGGGATTTGTCATATAGACACGCGGGCCTCCGGGACCACGGAATCCGCAGCCGGAGCGCCCCCTGTTTTCACTCGGAGAGCAGATGCTGAGACGAACAGGGGCGGTGGGTGGGCGGCTTCCTGTTCGAGCCCTTACGATCCCCTGTTGTGTCCAAACTGACCGACGTGCCCAAACGGATTCTGATCGGGCGGGCGTTGCGCAGCGACCGGCTGGGTGAAACGCTCCTGCCGAAGCGCATCGCCCTGCCCGTCTTCGCGTCCGACCCGCTCTCGTCCGTGGCGTACGCGCCCGGCGAAGTGCTGCTGGTCCTGTCCATCGCGGGCGTGTCGGCCTACCACTTCAGCCCCTGGATCGCGGTCGCGGTCGTGGTGCTGATGTTCACGGTGGTCGCCTCCTACCGCCAGAACGTGCACGCCTACCCGAGCGGCGGCGGCGACTACGAGGTGGCGAACACCAACCTCGGTCCCCGGGCCGGGCTCACGGTGGCCAGCGCCCTGCTCGTCGACTACATCCTCACCGTCGCCGTGTCGATCGCCTCCGGCATCGAGAACCTCGGCTCGGCCGTGCCCTTCGTGGTGCAGCACAAGGTGGCGTGCGCGGTCGCCGTCATCATCCTGCTCACCGTGATGAACCTGCGCGGCGTCAAGGAGTCCGGGAAGCTCTTCGCGATCCCGACCTACGTGTTCGTCGCCGGCGTCTTCATCATGATCGCGTGGGGCGCCTTCCGCGGCCTGGTCCTCGGCGACACCATGCGGGCGCCGACGGCCGAGTACCACATCAAGGCCGAGCACCAGGGGCTCGCGGGCTTCGCCCTCGTCTTCCTGCTGCTGCGCGCCTTCTCCTCCGGCTGTGCGGCCCTCACCGGCGTCGAGGCCATCTCCAACGGCGTCCCCGCCTTCCGCAAGCCGAAGTCGAAGAACGCCGCCACCACCCTCGCGGCGATGGGCCTGCTCGCCGTCACCATGTTCTGCGGCATCATCGCCCTGGCGATGGTCACCAAGGTGCGCATGGCCGAGAACCCCGCCACCGACCTGATCCACCACGGCGTCGCGGTCGGCTCCGGCTACGTCCAGAACCCGGTGATCTCCCAGGTCGGCGAGGCCGTGTTCGGCAAGGGCAGCTTCCTGTTCGTCGTGCTGGCCGCCGCCACCGCGCTCGTCCTGTTCCTGGCCGCGAACACCGCGTACAACGGCTTCCCGCTGCTCGGCTCGATCCTCGCCCAGGACCGCTACCTGCCGCGCCAGCTCCACACCCGCGGCGACCGCCTCGCCTTCTCCAACGGCATCGTGCTCCTGGCCGGCGCCGCGAGCATGCTCGTCATCATCTACGGGGCCGACTCGACGCACCTCATCCAGCTCTACATCGTCGGCGTCTTCGTCTCCTTCACGCTCAGCCAGACCGGCATGGTCCGCCACTGGAACCGCCACCTGGCCACCGAGACCGACCAGAACACACGCCGCCACATGGTCCGCTCCCGCGCGATCAACGCCTTCGGCGCCTTCTTCACCGGCCTCGTCCTCGTCGTCGTCCTCGTCACCAAGTTCACCCACGGCGCCTGGGTCGCCCTGCTCGGCATGGTGATCTTCTACGCGACGATGACCGCGATCCGTAAGCACTACGACCGCGTCGCCGAGGAACTCGCCGCCCCCGAGGGCCCCAACGACGACAGCGTCCGCCCCTCACGCGTCCACTCCGTCGTCCTGGTCTCCAAGATCCACCGCCCCGCGCTGCGCGCCCTCGCCTACGCCAAACTGCTGCGCTCCGACACCCTCGAAGCGCTCAGCGTCAACGTCGACCCGGCCGAGACCAAGAACCTGCGCGACGAATGGGAGCGGCGCGGCATCGACGTACCGCTGAAGGTCCTCGACTCGCCCTACCGCGAGATCACCCGGCCCGTCATCGAGTACGTCAAGGGCCTGCGCAAGGAGTCGCCGCGCGACGCGGTCTCCGTGATCATCCCCGAGTACGTCGTCGGCCACTGGTACGAACACCTGCTGCACAACCAGAGCGCCCTGCGCCTCAAGGGCCGCCTCCTGTTCACCCCCGGCGTGATGGTCACCTCCGTGCCCTACCAGCTCGAATCCTCCGAGGCCGCGAAGGTACGCGCCCGCAGGCGCCAGGACTGGAGCGCCCCGGGCGCGGTCCGCCGGGGCCCGGCCCACGACCGGCCGAAGGAGCCGAGCGCGAAGGAGTGAGGGGCGGGGCGGGTTCGCCCGGGCGGCGGCCTGCTGGGGTGAACCGGGGATGACCTGGGCAAGTCGGCTGGTGCGATCGGCGGGTGCCGGAAGCACGTAGACTGGTCGGCTGTTGTCCGGCCGTACCCCCCATCGCATCTGGAGTCACCCCACCATGCAGGCAGAACCGAAGAAGTCGCTGGTGGGGGACGAGTACGAGGTCGAGATCGGGCCCGTCGCGCACGGCGGGCACTGCATCGCCCGTACGGACGAGGGCCAGGTCCTCTTCGTCCGGCACGCGCTCCCCGGTGAGCGGGTCGTGGCCCGCGTCACGGAGGGCGAGGAGGGCGCGCGGTTCCTGCGCGCCGACGCCGTACGGATCGTGGACGCGTCCAAGGACCGCGTCGAGGCACCCTGCCCGTACGCCGGCCCGGGCCGCTGCGGCGGCTGCGACTGGCAGCACGCCAAGCCGGGTGCGCAGCGCCGCCTGAAGGGCGAGGTCATCACCGAGCAGCTCCAGCGACTCGCGGGCCTCACGCCCGAGGAGGCCGGCTGGGACGGCACCGTGATGCCCGCCGAGGGCGACAAGCTGCCCGCCGGCGAGGTTCCGGCCTGGCGTACGCGCGTGCAGTACGCGGTCGACGCGGACGGCAACGCCGGTCTGCGCCGCCACCGCTCGCACGAGGTCGAGCCGATCGAGCGCTGCATGATCGCCGCGGAGGGCGTCACCGAACTCGGCATCGAGGAGCGCGACTGGGCCGGGATGGCCGCCGTCGACGCGATCGCGGCGACCGGTTCGCAGGACCGCATGGTGATCCTGGAGCCGCGGCCGGGCGCCCGCCTGCCGCTCGTCGAACTGGACAAGCCGGTCTCCGTGATGCGGGTCGCCGAACAGGACGGCGGCATCCACCGCGTCCACGGCCGCGCGTTCGTCCGCGAGCGCGCCGACGGCCGTACGTACCGGGTCGGCAGCGGCGGTTTCTGGCAGGTCCACCCGAAGGCGGCCGACACGCTCGTCAAGGCGGTCATGCAGGGTCTGCTGCCGCGCAAGGGCGACATGGCGCTCGACCTGTACTGCGGCGTCGGCCTCTTCGCGGGCGCCCTCGCGGACCGCATCGGCGATCAGGGGGCGGTGCTCGGCATCGAGTCGGGCAAGCGCGCGGTGGAGGACGCCCGGCATAATCTCGCCGGGTTCGAGCGGGTCCGTATCGAGCAGGGCAAGGTCGAGGCGGTCCTCCCGCGCACGGGCATCTCCGAGGTCGACCTCATCGTCCTGGACCCGCCCCGCGCGGGCGCCGGCAAGAAGACGGTGGAACACCTGTCGTCGCTGGGCGCCCGGAAGATCGCCTACGTGGCCTGCGATCCGGCCGCACTGGCCCGGGACATCGCGTATTTCCGGGACGGGGGGTATCGGGTGCGGACGCTTCGGGCGTTTGATTTGTTTCCTATGACGCATCATGTGGAGTGCGTGGCGATTTTTGAGCCCGCTGCTAAGGGCATCTGACCTGCTGTTTGCATTTCAGGTGGTTAGCTCGACCTGTTTTTGCCCGCGGAATGCGTCGACTGAGGTTCGCTTGTGCAGAACGCTCTGAGCTGCAGGTTCAAGGGTCGGTGTGGGTCTCGCGGTGACGTGGTGATGCGCAATGGAGAATTTTTGACGCTCGGATGACGCTCGAATATCGGAAGCCTCAACCTCGGACCTCTCCGGCCCTGGGCCGCAGACCGGGGCCGTCGACGCAGGGCAAGGACTCCGGGTCGGGGGGCCATGGGACTTTTGGTGTCAGCGATCGAACGGCCCGGACTAACGTGTTCGGGGCCGAGCTTTATCCCACGCTGCATGAGAAGGGCGCGGCACTGCTGCACTCCGTCGCTCGCAATCACGCGCTGATCGACGGGAACAAGCGCACCGCCTGGCTCGCTATGCGTGTCTTCTTGCGGCTCAACGGTGTCAGCGCCAGTGCTGTCCCACCACTCGCATCCATTGCCGGCCCGTTCGTCGAGGAAGTCGCGCAGGACAACATCGATGTACTGGCTATTGCCAAGCGTCTGTCGGTCTGGTCCCCGTTTCCTGACATTCGACGTCGTGGGTACGGGACGGAATGAGGTTCTGGGAGCGGTGCTGGCTCCTGGCAGTCCGCCGGGGGACTGACCCGTTCGTTCAGCGGGTGGATTCCTATGCTTTCGCGAGACGGGGCAGTGGGTCGGCGTGGCGCGGGAACGGCGTCCCACGCGCCAGCCCGTTTGGGCGGCAGGAAAAGTCCACATTGGCTACGGCGGTCTCTCCCCAACCAACACCACCCCTGCTTTCCCAGCGGTCACGGAACGTGCTGTCCGCGCCCCTCGCGCGCCCCCGTGCGCATTGAGCCGGTCCTCTCGCCTCCAACAAGCCGTGTCTGCGGTATCCACCGTCCACGTCCACAGCTTGGAGGGGGGACGAGGTGACGGAGGAATGGATACGGGCTCTCGTGGCGGACTTTGGATCCGATTGCAGGGAGCGTCTGCGGGTCAGCGACACGGGGCGTGGGAGTTGGTGCGCGGACCGCGGTGGCCCGGTCCGGTACCAGTCCGGTTCCTGCGGGCACAACTCGGGAGCGCAGGTGCGCCCGGACGATGGCCCGTGCGGCGGTGACACGGTCGGGGTCCTCGTCGGTGGCCTCGGCAGCGTCGAAGGCCGGGATGCCGACCAGCCCGTGCTTCGCGTCGTCGAAGTCGTCCAACCTGGTTTTCGGCGCGGGAGACGCCGCGTAGGCGTCGCTTCCCCAGTCCTGCCGGTCGGAGAAGATTGGGTAGGTGGCAGTCCTTCGTGCCCACGACGACGAGGACTTTCGGGGTCATCCCCTCGAGGGCGGTCGTGGCATGCGGTGCGTAGGGCTGGGCCGCCGGGTTGTTCAGATCCGCGCCCCAGCCGAGCGCGGCGATCATGACGCGGGTGCCGAAGCGTGCGTCGACGGCTCAGCGGCAGGTTCAGGGTTGACGGGCGCGCTCGCCGTAGCTCGGGTCGGTGATCGCCGGCGGGTCACGAACTAGCCGACGCGCGCGGGCTGTCGGCCGTCGAACCGCTCGGCGAAGAAGGAGGGCATTCTTTCACCCTCCGATTGCCGAGCAGCCGTGGAGAACCGTGCGGCGCACCTCGGCGGCGAACGGCCCGTCGTAGGAGGCAGGGCCGTGCGGCTCCGTGTCCGATGCCACGGAGCCGCACGGTGGTTACCGTCAGAAGCCGCCGCTCGGAACGTCCGTGTCCTCTTCCGGGTCCACGCTGTACAGCGGGCGGTCCTCGATCCCCAGGGCGCGCATCAGCTCGCTGGTCGGAATCCTGTACCTACGTCCGATGCGCAGGACGGGGCAGGGGAACTCGTGCTCGCGGATCAGCCGGTACGCGGTCGTCGAGCCGATTCCGAGTGCTCGGGCCGCCGTGCGCAGGTCCACTGCGACGGGCAGGTCGAACATCTCCGTGAAACTGAGGCGGCCCTCTGCCGGGTCCTTCACCCTCGCCTCCCCGCAGGGCGGACCGGCCGGGTGTCCGCGCGGCGCCCGGGCCGTCGCCTCTTCCCGGGGCTGTGACCCGCCGAGCGGTCCTGCGACCCGTCGTCGGTGTCGATGAAGATTCCCTGTCGGCGCAGATGCTCCGGGCGCACCCGGAAACGCAGCGGTGCGCACAGCCCGTCCGGGCCGTCCGGACGGTCGACCCGTACGTCCAGGCTCTCCGCCGCCGGAGCGTCCGCCTCCTCGCCGGACGCAGTGAGAGCGTGCTCCTCAGTGATGCGTTCGATCTGGGTGGAGGGAAGCTCCCGCAGCCCTTCCCGGGCGAGATGCCACGCCTTGGCGCGCGCCGCGTGCAGCAGGGAGGAGTCGGTGAGACGGCTCGCGCCGTCCCGATCCGCCAGTTTCTCCAGGAGAGCCAGGACCATCTCGGCCTCCACGTCCGACCGGTCGGCCCGCAGGCGCGTGCAGACCCGGTGGACTGTCCCGGTCAACCGGGGCAGGGCCAGCCAGATCGCCAGGAGTTTCCCCTTGCTGTCTGGAGTCAGGTCGCTCTGCGCCGTGCGGATGACCTCCTTCCAGACCGCGGTGGCGAACTGCGGGTCGGAGTCGGGGCCGTACAAGGCCTCGTGCGTCTCGGCGGCGGTCAGCCGGACCGGGTCAGCCTCGTCGGCGTCCGGGGGGACGAGCACGAAGACCGCGTCACTGGTCCGGGGATCGTCGAAGTGCCGCCTCACCGAGGTGAACGCACTGCTGTGCGGTGGATACATCAGGAAATATCCTCTCTTTGGACTGCGGGAATCTGAGTCCGGAGGTGCTGGAGATACCGAGATGCTGGACGAGGTGGGTCCCTGTGGTGGGGACGTACCGCCTCATATCCGCGTCAAGCGGAGACGAGTCCCACCAGCCTCACTTTGATGCGTGAGCATGCGGTAGTGGTCTTCTCGACCAGGTAACGCCGCCTTTGGCCACGAGCGTGGAACAAGCGCGGCAGCCAGGCCGCGAGCTCGCCGGTGACGGAATTCGCGAGGCGGGTGGGTGCCCGTTCAGAACGGGCACCCACGAACTGTTGCGCTCAGGCGGTCTCGGAGGAAGAGGCGTCCGGCGCCTCGGTGGGCAGGGTCGCCGGGGTGGTGTCCTCGGTCCGGACGGCCGCCCGCCGGCGGCGGCTCGGCGGCCAGTCGGGGGACTTGCGCAGACGGGCTGCCCGGCGGTTGCGCTGACGACTGTTCATCGGGTTGGCGGTTCCTCTCGGATGAGTCGATGGATGACTAAGCCGCCGTTTCGTGCTTCTGCGAGCGGCTGGTGCCATCCTGCCCGGGGGTGAAGCGGGGCCGCAGAGCGAAAACTGAGGGATAACTGAGTCCCCGGGGGGCGTGAAGAAGCAAGCGCGTGTGAAGTGGCACAGCACGGCGCACAGATGAAGGAGCGCCGGCGAGGGGTCGGACCACTGACTGCGGCGCGGTGAGGGGGAGGGCGATGGAGGGGTACGTGCTGGGCCCGGTGCGAGCCGAAGGGGACGGCGGCAGGAGGGTGGTCGAAGGGTCGAAGGTGGCGGCCCTGTTCGCGCTCCTGGTGACCTCGCCAGACTGCCGATGTAAGAGGAAGGACATAGCCGAAGTCCTCTGGGAGGGCGTCGAGGACGTCGGCGATCTGGTTGACCGCGTCGTCGCCGACCTGCGGAAGCGGCTGGGCCGGGAACTCGTGCCCCATAGCGGCAAGTCGGGTTACTGCACGCTCCGCGTGCCGGTGGGAGACGTCGACCTGCTCCGTTTTCGCGAAAAGGTGAAGCAGGCCGAGGGACTGCCCTGCAAGGCGCAGTTCGAGCTGCTCGGCACGGCCTTGGAGGAGTGGGACGGCGAGGACGAACTGCTGCACGGACTGTCCGAGACCGGCTTCCACTTGCGTCGGGAGGAGCTACGGGCCGAGTTGATGGCCGCCGTGTACGCGCGGCTGGACGCAGCCCACAAGTCCTGGGAGGTCAAATGGCTGCGCGAGGAGACGGAGAAATGGTTCGAGCGCGCGCCGGAACTGCCCCAGATCTTCCGGTTCTACCTGCTCGCCCACGCAGACCTGCCGGAGTCCCAACGTGAGCGGCTCATCAAGAAGTGGGAGAAGCGCAACGGAAAGGCGGATGTCGATGTACAGAGCGCCATCGACCAGGTCCGGGGAGAGGGCCGCCGGCCGGGCGGGGCGCTCCTGCCCCCCGTTCCCGACCAGTTGCCCGGTGGCAGGCGTAAGCCGATCGGGCAGGACGAGCTGATCGGCGACCTCTTCGGGGCCGTGTGCGAGGAACAGGACGCCGGCAATCTGGCGCTGGTCCTGATCAGCGGCATGGCGGGCGTCGGGAAGACCACGGTGGCCGAGAACCTTGCCGGTCGGCTGCGGGAGCGGTTTCCCGACGGGGTGCTGTGCGGCGAACTGAACGGATTCGCCGACGGGGACGTGCGGCCCGCCGAACCGGACGAGATCCTGGACGGCTTTCTGGCCGCGCTGCCGCCCTACAGCACGGTGACAGGAACGGAGAGCAAGAGCAACGCGCTGCGGTCGGCGCTGGCCCACCGGTCGGTGCTCATCGTCCTTGACGACGCGCTCAGCGCCCAGCAGGTGCTGCCGCTGCTTCCCGGAGACGGTACCTGCGCCGTGATCGTCACCAGTCGTAACGACCTCTTGCGGCTGCAGTCCGAGAGAAAGGTGCTGTTCCGCAAGATGGAGCCGCTGCACGAGGCGGACGCGCTGGAGGTGCTCCAGGAGAAAGTGTCGGCCGAGGACCGTGCCAAGCACGCCGTGCCCTTCAGCAGGCTGGTCCACCTCTGCGGTCGGCTGCCGTTGGCCCTCGTGGTGGTGGCCAGGCTCCTGGGGGTCGGTGCGCGTCCGCTGCACACCCTCCCTGCCCTGGTGCGGGAGATGGAGAAGGAGCTGGAGCGGGCGAAGCTGGACACTCTGGACCTGCCCGAGCACGCACTGTCGGTCCGCGCCGCGCTCAACTGCTCCGTGCGCGTGCTGAATGAGGAAGCCCGGCTGCTGCTGTGGCAGCTTGCCGTCCACCCCGGGCCCAGCGCTTCCTGGGAGGCGGTGATGGATCTGGGACGGGCAGTGGACGAAGGGACGCGTACCGACCGGGCCCTGGTGGACCTCGTGGCGGCGAACCTGGTGGAACATCACGGCGACCGCTACGGGCTGCACGACCTCGTGCGGGCCTTCGCCCTTCGGCACGTGCGGCCGGTGCCGGACGGAGAGAACGCGGAGATCGAGCGGGCGACCGTACGACAGGTGCTGGAACACCAGCTGCACAACGTCCGCGCCTGCGACCGGGTGCTCGACCGCGAACGCACCCTGCCCACCGGCGAGCCCGGAGCGGTCAGGGTCACCGACCCCGCGGACCTCGCGGAGGCGATGGCGTTCCTGGACGAGGAGTACGCCACCGTCCAGCGAGGCATTCACTTGGCGATCAATCGGCGTATCGACCGGTACGTGTGGCTGCTTCCGATGGCCCTGGTCATCTACCAGTGGCGCCGTCGCCTGCTCGATCATGCGCGGCAGAACCTCCGGTACGCCGCCGCGGCGGCGGAAACCGTCGCCAGCCCGGTCGATCGCGCCATGGTCTGCCGGTCGCTGGCAGGGACCCACTGGCGGCTCGGTGAGTACGACTTGGCGGCGGGCAAACTGTTCAGGGCCGTCCGGCTCAGCGAGGAGGACCGCAGCGCGGAAGGCCGGCTGAGTCTGGCCCGTACGCTGCACCGGCTCGGACTCACCCTGCGCAAGCAGGGCGACCGGACGGGAGCGGAGGAAGCGCTCGGCCGCGCACTGGAGTTGTGCCGGGAGGTGTCCGACCGGGTCGGAGAGGCGGCTGTTCTGAACGCCCTCGGCGCGATCGACCTCGACCGGGGCGAGCACGAGCAGGCGCTCCGCCGGTGCGCCGACGCCCTGGGCGTGGTGGAGCGCACGACGGAGCGCAGCGGCCTGGCCGATGTGCTGTTCACCCTGGCCAAGGTGCACCTGGCCCGTTCCGAACGGGACGAGGCCATCACCCTGTACCGGCAGGCCTCCGACATCTTCCGCGAACAGGAGAACTGGCCCAACGAGGAGAAGGTACGGATGCTCTTCGCTGATGTCCTGGTGTCCGCCGGCGACACCGACGGGGCGGTGCGGGAGCTGGAGAGAGTCATCGTGCTACGTGAGCTGATGGACGGTGAGGGGGTGCGGGAGGTTCGAGAGCGGCTGGAAGGGCTGAGGTGACCCGTCCGGTCGGCGGCCGTCGGCTCACCGTCAAAGCCGGGGCGGATGCGTTCGATAGTACTCGGTCGGGTCCGGGCGCAGGGGCTTCGATGGCCGTTGCGAGTCGAGCTGGGGTAGGTAGCAGCGGAGCCGATCGAACACGTCACGGACATCCGCGGGGCGCTCCGCCGCCTTCCACTGGACCATCCACAGCGCCAGGGAGGCGAACTCCGGGGGTAGTTTGGCGAGCCGGTCGGCCGGCAGCACCGGGGTGCCCTCTTCCGCCCGCTCGTCCTGTCCGCCGTAGGGCAGCCGCATCACGGTCATCTCCAGCAGGATGCAGCCGAGTGCGTAGATGTCCGCTTGCCGCGTCAGACCTGACGGGCACGCGTCGGACTGCTCGGGGGAGGCCCAGCCGCGCGTGCCGCGTGCGCATTCCGTCTCCTGATCCGTCACGACCGCGTGGCCCATGTCAATGAGCCGGAGACGGCCGTCCGGCTGCACGATGACGTTCTCGGGCTTGAGATCGCAGTGCACCAGATTCCGGTCGTGGACTTCTGCCAGAATTTCGCACAGCTGGCCGATGACGGCCGCAACGGTCCCAGGATCCTTGACGGGCAGGGCCGCCGACAGGACCTTCTGTAGTTGGTGCCCTTCGACAAATTCCATGACCAGGCACCGGCGTCGCCGGTGTGTTCCCGTGGCGATGACTTCGGGAATCGCCTGGATTCCCGTCAGCATCATCATGCGTGATCCCTCTTTGAGGAGTTCATCGCCGGCCCAGTGGAAATCGCTCTCGGGTCCGAGGTCCCGGGCCTTCTGAAGCTTCAACGCCACCTTCTGCCCGCTGCTGCGGTCACGCCCGAGGAAAAGGTCGCCCTGGCCGCCGTCGCCGACCATGTCCAGCACTTCGTAGCGCTTCTCCACATCGCCGATCTCCTCGATCTCCCTCATGGCCATCCACCTTTCCTCCGTACGGAAATGGAGCATGAAATGTCGCAGCCATGGCTGCCTCCCGACGGGGTGACCCGCACCTCCGAAGTCATCACGGTATCCGCCGGAATGTTCAAGGGGGGAGAATTCCGATGCCCCGCCGCTGACGCTCTCAAGACCCGCGGTTACCACACCACCGACCCCGTACCGCGCCGCCGTGAGCGCTTGGAGCACTTCGCTCTGGGCCCCTTCATGGCTGCCTGCGACATCCGTTCGGGGCCTGCCGGCCGCCCGCCCCGGACACGTAACGGTCCCCTGCACGACGGTCTGCGGACCTGGTCGGAGCACGGCGTGAAGGTGTACGAGGCGGCCTTCCCCCTCGACCCGGAACGCCCCCTGCACGAGGTGCCCGAGCCGTGGACGTACCGCTACCGGCCGTCCGGTCCCGACCCGCGCGACGCCCAGGAGTACCGCCTCACCGTGTGGGGCCGCTGTCTGGCCTCCCCCGACGGTGCCTACCGCGAGCTTCGTCTGCCCGTGCACCGCCTGCGGGACCTGCCGCCCGACGGGTTCACCGCGGCCGTCGCCCTGGTGCTGGCCGAGGGCGCCCCCGGACCACCGCCGGAGCACGTACGGATCGTGGAGTTCGCGCTCTTCGACGGCCGTACGCGGGAACTCTTCGCGGGAAGCCGGGAAGAGGCGCGCGCCCGGTACCGCGAACACGGCCCCGCCGCCCTGGCCGGCGTACTGGATGGACGGGAATACCGCCCGGGGTCCGCCTGTGGCGGATGCCCCTACCTGTCGGTGTGCCCGGCCCTGCGCACAGCGCCCGGACTGCTGGGCATCGAGGCGCACGACCGGCCCCGCCGCACCTGGTCGGTCACCAACGGGCGGGCCTACCGAGCCTGCCCGGCGCGTGACCATATGCGCCGGCTGCACCTGCCCACGGCGGATTCCGTCGAACGCGAGGTGACGGCCGAGCGCGGCCGGGCGCTACACGCCTACCTCGCCGAACGGCACGCCCACGGATCGCCTCGGCCCTGCACGGTCGAGGTCCCCGAGGAGTGGGTACCGGAGGGATTCGACCTGCCCGCACACGAACGCGCACTCGGCACCCTGCTGTTGCGGCGGCACGCCGCGGTCTGTCCGCTGCGGTACGTCGGGGACGGTACGGATGTGCGGACCGAGCCCCGGGTGGTGCGGCACGACACAGCCGCCGACGTGGTGGTCCTGGCCGCGCCCGACCTGCTCTACCGGGATGCCGGGTCATGGGTGTGGCGCGAGACCAAGACCTCCGTCACCGATCGGCGGTCCGACCGCCCCCTGCTGGAGCGCTATCCGCAGTTGGCCCTGGCCGTCGTGCTGATCGCCCGCGGTGACCTGGGCGGTGATCCGTTCCGCGCGCGGGTCGAGCTGGAGGTGCTGCGCCCCGGCGGCGCCGACCTGGAGATCATCGATCCCTTCGCCCCGGCCAGTCGGGTTACCGCCGAGAAGGTACTGCGGGCGATGGTGGCCGACTGGCACGGGGACGACCAGTACGCGGCCCGGCCCGGACGCTCCTGCGAGCGCTGCGAAGTGGCCCGCTGGTGCACGGCGTCGTCCGTCAGCAAGGCCGCGGCATGAGGGCGGGGTCGGCCGCCCGCGCAGATCGGCCGGACGCCGGCGAGGCGCCCGAGGGCGTGGGCAGCGACCTCTTCGGCGAACTCGCCCGCATGGTGGCGGCTCTCTCCGAGGTCCAAGGGCTCCGCTCCTTCACCCTGCCCTATCCCGGCCTCGCCCAGCGGGCGCTGGATCACACGGTGCTGCGCTGCCTCAACGCGGGGGAGGCGCCACCGAGGAGTCTTCCGGAACTGTGGGAATGGTGCCGGACCAGGCCGTCCGACGACCCACTCTTCGCGGTCCCCTCCTCCCTGGTCTCGCCGGGCACCACGCTGGTGCACCGGGTCGGCCGGATGCCGACCCGGTCGTGTCTCGAGGTGGCCTCGCACGGACCGGACGGAGGCGTGGCGGGCCACGCCCGCGAGTTCCTCGGAGACCTGCACGCGCGGAGTGGAACGGAGGAGCGCTACCGGCAGTGCAGGGCGTTCCTGGCGCGTCACCCGGTCGTCCACCAGCAGGACCGCTTCGTACCGGGTTGGAACAGGGCGGTCTGGAGCCGGGTCAAGAACCTCTACGGTCCGTTGCCCGAGTTCCTGCTCGTCGACGGAGGCTTCCTGTACTGCTCCTGGTGCAGGCTCCCCGCGCTGCCCCGGGACGGTGCCGTGCCCGTACCCGGACCGTCCGGCACCGGCGCGGAAGTCTGGTGCGAGGGGGAGGACTGCCCGCGCGACGCCCCTCCGCAGCTCATCCGTGAGCCGGACCAGGCGTGGATCCTACAGCGCTCGCTGCGGTGGTACCTCGTACTGCCGCACCGCACCGACGAAGCCGCCCGGGAGGCACTGGAGCGCGCCGGAGTCGCGTACGAGACCCTGCCCGGTCTTCTGCCCTCCTACCGGCTCAGAGATACCGGCCCCCGCATCGTGGACATCCAGGTGTACGACCGCCTGCAGCCGGCGCTCCTCGCAGCCCATCTCACCGACAACACACCCCTCGCGGACCGCACCCTCGTCGTGGTCCCCGACGCGCTCGCCGGACGGGACGGCTACCGGCAGGCCTTCACCGACGCCCTTCCCGCGCTCCTGCGAGACCGGCTGGTGCTCACCACCCCCATGGACCTCGTGCCCGACCTGGGACAGGCCCGGCGAGAGGAGAAGGACGATGCGTAGCATCACTCCGCCCTTGACCGACGTGTTCAACGCGCTCAAAGCCTTTCTGGGGTCCTCCGTGCCCCAGCCCGCGCTGGAAGCCCTCTGCCAGGTCGAACTCGGCCTGTACCTCCAGCAGAAGATGATGCCGGGCAGCCCCGCGGGCAGCGCCTGGGTGCTGTTCAGCGGGTACGGGTTCGCCGAGGCGCACCGGGCACCGCTGCCATCCGATGCGGCGAAGACCCTGCGTATCGCCAGGTATTCGCTGTGGACGCTGCGCCGGAGCCGTACCTGGCTCGAGGCGCTGGACACCTACCAGAGGTTCGACCCCAGGGTGCGCGCCTACGACGTACCGGACACCGAGACACCCGTTGCTCGCCGCGACCTCTCCGTCGCCGGCGACCGCTTCTCCGTCTACGAACAACTGCTGCGTGCCGCACCGCCGCTGGCGGGCAGGCGCCTGCCGGTCGCGGGTCAGGGCCCGCACGCCTTCCCCGTCAGTCGCACCATGGCCGTCGTCGACCTGCCGCCGGTCCCCGGCATCCCCCTCGTCGCCCACGACATGGACCTGGAACCGGTCGGCCGCGGCGAGCCCTTGAGCTTCACCAGGGAGAGCCTGGAGCGCACGGCGGCGGAGATGGACGCCCAGCACGCTCGCTCCGGCAAGGGCCGGGCACCACGGTGGCTGGAGCGGCTACGGTCGTTCGACCTGTCCATCAAGGAGAACGGAACCTTCCACAAGGCGAGGAAGGACGAGGACTTCGCCTTCACGGTCGACGGCATCCAGCACCTGCTCGGCATCGTCGGCGCCGGCAAGAGCACACTGCGTGACATCATCGCCGTCCATCTCGCCAAGCTGGGCAAGCGCACCACCATCGTCGTTACCGATGTCGCGGAGGTGCTGAAGCTCGTCAGGCTCTACGACCTCTACACCGACGGCGCCGCCGCACCCGTGCTCGGCTCCTCGGGCCGTGAGCGGCACGCCCAGCGGTTGCACCGTCGGCTGGCGGGCCGGGGCGAGCACCGACTGCTCGCCCACGACGACCCCGCCTTCGCCTACCTCGGCACGTCCTGCCTGCTCAACGTCAAACGGCAGGGCGCCACGTCGACGACCGAACCACTAGCCTACGGTGAGGCACCCTGCTCCCGGCTCCGACCCCCCTCGGCCCTGCGGCGTGCCCCGAGCGACGGACGGCACTCCGCGTGGCAGAAGAGGGTGACGAGCTGCCCGTACTGGTCCGCCTGTCCCCGTCACCACGGAGCTCGGACCCTGGTCGGCGCTCTGATCTGGGTGGCCACGCCGGCCGGGCTGATCGACTCCTCGCCGCCCCGCCCTCAGAACGGCGAGCGCATCCGCTTCCTCGAACTCGCCTGCCGTCGTAGTGACCTCGTGATCATCGACGAGGCCGACCGGGTCCAGATGCAGCTCGACCGGACTTTCGCACCCGCCGTGGTCCTCGCCAGCGACGAGGACAAGGGCCTCATCGACCAGCTGAGCCGGCACAAGATCCGGGAACTCGCGGCCAGCGGACGCACGCAGCTCTCCGAACGGGACGTCGAGACCTTCGCCGCCGCCCTCAACACCGCGGGCGCGGCCACCGACCGGCTGTACGCGATGCTCGTCGCCGGGTACGAGCTGCGCAAGTGGGTGCGGACGGGCTACTTCAGCGCCTGGACGCTCCAGTTGGGGCTCCTCGACGAACGCTACGAACTCCCCGACGACAGCGGTCCGGACCACCCTCATCACGCCCCCCGCGAGGCTCTCGGGAAACTGCTCGACGCGTTCCGGGACAACCCCTTCGGTGACCGTCACCGCAGGACGGAGGAGGACTTCAGCCGACTGACCGCCCTCCTCAACGAACTGCTCCACACCGGAAACCCGGAGAACACCCGGCGCCGCCTCACCGAGGTCATGGACGAGGCCTTCGCCATCGACCCGAAGTACATGGCTGCCCGGCAGCGGAAGTACCAAGAGGCGTACGACGAGTGGCGGCGCGAGGAGGAGGAACAGGAGAAGAAGCGCGGACGCCGCAGGAAGCCCAAGCCTCCGCCCAAGACTCCCGAGGAATGGCGGAAGCAACTCGCGGAGCGCTTCGAGTTCACACTATTGCTCAGCGCCCTGGAACCACGGCTCGCCATGATCAACGCCATGTGGCCCCGCGTCGAGGCCGCCCTCAGCCTGGGCTTCAACACGATGTACCGTCGGCCGCTCGACTACGGCCCGATGGTGCCCGAGGCCCCGATGGGCAATGTGCTCGGCTTCCAGTTCCGGGTCCCGGGTGAGGACAAGGGCGGAGTCCGCAGTGGCGAACTGACCTTCTTCCGGTGCAGCGGCGTCGGGCGTGAGCTGCTGCGCGCCATCCCCGATCTCACCTCCGTCGACGGTAGGCCCGGTGCCCACTTGCTGCTCATGTCGGGCAGCAGCTGGGCGGGCGCGTCCAGCCGTTACCACGTCTGCGTTCCGGTCGGTGTGGTCATCGAACCGCCTGCCGAGGTGACCGAACGCATTGCCAACGAGAGCTCTATGCGCTTCGAGTTCATCGACGACGGTGACGAGAAACTGCGCATGTCGGGAACCCATCCGGACGACCGCCCGGAGAAGTTGCGCCGCATCGCGTGCCATCTAGGTGAGGGCGGAGACGAGTACGAGGTCACTGAAGGTGGTCCGCTCCAGCAGGAGTTGCTCTCTCTTCCTCCAGGGCGCGACCAGATCCTTCTGCTCGTCGGCAGCTATACCGAGGCACGTGTGGTGGCCGACACACTGCACAACCTCAACGTCCGCTGGCGCAACAAGGTGCTGTGCCTGGTGTCGGACGACGAGGAGATCACCGCGGAGGACGAGGCACCGTCCGCCTACCACGCCCGATCACTGCGCCGGGGCGACGTCGAGCACCTGAAGGACCTCGAGGCGGACATCCTGGTGGCACCCCTGCTCGCGCTGGAACGTGGCCACAACATCCTCAACGAGGACGACGAGGCGGCCATCGGCACGGTCTACTTCCTGGCACGGCCCCATCCGCACCCGGAGGACCTCCACCTGGCCGTCAACGCCGTCAACGACTGGGTCGTCCGCGCCGTCACCGGCGGTGACTTCGCCACCCTGGTACAGGGAAAACCCACCGTCGAGGAAGGAGCCGAAGAGTTCCGCCGCCTCGCCCGTTCGTACTGGTACCAGGTACTCGCCCGTTCCATGGCGTGGAGCCGTCTCGACGACGATGTACGGGAACAGGTCACGTGGGACATGCTGGTCCTGTTGTGGCAGGTGATCGGGCGACTGGTACGCGGTGGCGTACCGGCCCGGGTGGTCTTCGTCGACGCCGCCTTCGCCCCCAACCGCGGCGCCGTACCGGCGCGGCCCGACACCCCCGAATCCAGTCTGCTGCACAGCGTCCTCGCCGTCCTGGACCCGTATTTCGACGGCGGCACGACGACCGCGGAGGAGCAGTTCATCGTCCGCGCCCTGTACGCGCCACTGCGAGGCATGCTCACCCGCCTGCTCGCCGCCGTACCCGCCCACCCGTAAGCGCCGAACCCCTGTCCCAGGAGGTAATTCCGTGTACCACCACATTCGCGTCGCGGCCTACGAACCCGACCCGCTCCAGGGACCCTGGCGGGAGGAGATGAAAGTGCTGCGGCTCGGCGAGGACCTGCACGCCGAGCTCACCGGGATGCATGCCGAGGCGGACAAGAACTCCGTGCGCCCCCACCGGCTCCCCGTGCGCAGGCTCAACTCCCTGCTGCAGGCGATGGCGCCAGGCGTCATCGCGACCGGCCGCAACGCCGGGACGGATGGCCGTCTGCCGTGGCTCTACGCGCGGGAAGCCGTCCCGCCGGACGTGCTGGCCCCGGTGGTAGGAGCGTGGGCGGCGGCCATGCACCGGGAGGAAGACTCGGAGGGAGCCGATCTCGAGGAGAGGCTCCGCTCCGAGGATCCGGCCGAGACGGTACGTCTGCCCCACTGGGAGACGGAACCGGTCGACCTTGCCGAGAGCGTGCTCTCGGCGGGCGGAACCGCCGAACCCGCCGCGCGGCTCTACAGCCTGCTGCCCGAGTGGATCGCCTTCCGGCTGGCCGCCCGGACGTTCCGCACGGGCGGCAGCACACTCCACTTCCGAGTCGAGAGCTCGGGTGACGGCGCGCGACTCGTCTCCTGGCCGCCTCAGCGCTACGAGCGCCGCGGGCAGACCTGGTACTACTCCGCTTGCCTCACCATCACCGTCCACACCGTGCCGTTCGCCCCGCGTTTCCGCGTCCATGTGTCCACCCACGTACGCCGGTGGGCCACCCAACTGGACGTACGCCCCCACCAGCTCGGCGGTACGACCGTCCTGCTCGACGCACCACTGCCCTGGCCGGAAGGGCCGGACCGGGGCCACCGGCTGATGGTGAACACGCTGGGCTACGACCGGCGGTCGAAGGAACTGGCCTGGCGCCGACACAGCCCCGCACCGCTCGTGCCCGAGCTGGACATCGTGCGCAACTACCCCCGACCCGAAGCGCTCTTCTCCGACCCCGAACGCTGGATCAACGGTTCCGGGGACGTGGCCGCCGGCATTGTCTACCACCCGTCGATCGGCCCGCACGAGGTCGGACCCGGGCTGATGCCACGGGAGCGGGCGGATCTGGACGCCTGGGTCGAGGAAGGGCTGCGCCCCCTGCTGATCCGGGTCCCCGACCTCACGCGCGTCTCCCGGAGCAACACACCCTCCCTGCTGCCCCGTTCCGGCGCCGGACGGGTCCCGGGCGTCCGCGACGCCCAGCTGGCTCTGCAACGGCGGGCGGCGCTGACACGCGCACTGAACGGCCGCCTCCTGGAGATCGACGTCTTCTGGCAGTCCCCGGAAACCCGTGCGGCGCTGCTCGCCGAGCTGCCCAAGCTCATTGGTCTTCCCGCCGGGCAGCAAGTGCCCTCGGCCGACGGGGAGACCTGGCAGTGGCAGTCCGAGGGGGTCGACATCCGCGTCCGGGCCCGGCCCGCGGGACCTTTGGCCGACGCCCTGCCGACCACCCGAGCCCGCGGGCGCCTCAGGGCCGTCCGGCTGGCCGAGGCCGTCGAAGGGCGCTGCGGGCTCGTGGCGGATCGGGCGGACCCGCTCCTCGGCGGGGCCGGAGTCGTGATCACGGAGATCGCCGGCAAGGAGCGCTTCGCCGCCGTCCCGGACTCCGACCCCAAGCACGCGCTGCGCATCGCCTGGGCACGGCAGGGACGGCTGACCCAGTTCGTGAACTCGCCCGACGACACCGACAGCGCTCTGGAACACCGGGTCAGGTGGACCTGGCTGGACGCCTTCCGGCAGCTGGGCGCGATCAGCCCGCCCGCCCATCGGGTGGGAGCAGGCATTCCGGGCGACCTTCAATATGCGGCGCTCTGGCTCGTACGCCACACCAGGAAGGGGCCCACGCGATGCCCCGTCCACCGGCTGGTGGCGGTGCGGCTGCGCCCCGGGGACGGACCGGGCGTCATCGAGGGGTGGGACGCAGAACGAGCCGAATGGGTGCCGTATCCGAAGCTGTTGCTGCTGCTCTCCCAGGTACGGGAACCGGCGGCGGGCGGCGGGAAGGAGATCGACACGGGGAAGCTCGTTGATGACTCGGCAGCCCCGGGAGGATCCCGGTCCGCTGCGCGCCCGGGCGTGGAGCAGGACAGGCAGCGGGAGACCGAGCGGCAGATCCGGGCACTGCTCTTCCAGCTCCGCGACCGCCCGACGCTGCTGCTGGCGGACGCCGGCAATCTGCGCCAGTGCTGGCCTGGCCTGCGCAACGGTGCACTGGACCGCGACACGCTCGGCTTCGGGGCCGAACCCGCCCAGCGGCACACGCTCTACGGCCACGACCTGCGGGTGCTGCTCGTACGGGACGCCAACGCCCGGGGTGAAGTGGCGGAGTGGTACGCCCACGACACCGAGGACGGGGTCGGCTTCGCCGAGGGTGTGTGGGGGACGGCGGATACGGAGAGCCGTGTCTTCGCGAGTACGGCCTCGAAGCCGCACACGGTGGCGAAACTACCGAAGGGGCTCATGAAGCTGGTGCCCACGGCGCAGGGCCGGACAGCGCCCGGGAAGACCGCCTGGAACCCCGGGCAACTGGAGATCACCGTGCTCGGCTGTCTGTCGGAGAAGGCACTGACGGACTCGGGGCGTGCGGGTGACTCGCCCGACCGGCCGGCGGAGTGGGCGACGCTCGCGCACCAGCTGCGTTACCACGACGACTACCCGCCGCTTGCCCGGCCTCTCCCGCTGCACTTGGCGCGTCTCGCCGGTGAGTACGTGCTTCCGGTGGCCGGAACGAAGTAAGCGGGGAGTATGTCATCCGCTTCCTGAGCGAGGCGCCGCCTGAATGGGGCGTCCCAAACGATCGACGCTGATAAGGATCAATGCTTCCCTCGTGTGAGCGCCGAAGCCTGAACCTGACCACTGGGACGGCGTCTGGTGCACTCCTTGCTGGGATCACTGGGCGTCCGCCGTGACGCTCTGCCAGTCGTCGCGAGACGGACCATGGGGCCGACGCGGGCGAGGCGGACCGCTGCCTTGGCGTGGACGAGTTGCTCGGCGGCTTTCGCGTAGCGTGCGGTGAGTTGGGTGAGGTCGGCGCGCAGGAGGCGCTTTTGCCGAGGAGCTGCTTGCGGCAGGCGTACGGGGCGGGGCCGTACCGCACAGGGTGCGGCCCTTGGTGCGTGTACCGAGGGTCGGTCGTGCCTGTTGGCCGGGCAGGCTCGACACATCCGTCTGGCTCGGCCTACCAGTCGGATGTGTAGCCCGAGCCGTTGCATCCGCAGCAGACACCCTCGCCTCCGCATTTGTCGCACTTGCATGGACCTGACCATGCATACACTTTCCCCGTGCCCTTGCACGGGCGGCACTGGCCCTTCCTTTCAGGGCATGCCTTGCATCGAGCCATGAAGTGACTTCCCCTCGTTCCCAAACTGCTGATGATGGTTCGCCTCCGCGTGCGGAGGTCAGCCCTTGTCGGAGGCCGGTGCGGGCAGGTCCGGCACGATGTATTGGAACCGCTAGCCCCTCTCGCCGGTACTCAGCCACTGCACTCCGGCAAGGTGCTCGGCACCGTTCGGAATGCGGTACCAGGCGCCATCGTCGAAGCCGTTCTCGATGCTGCCGGTCTGCTTGGCCTCGTTGCCCGCGAGTGCTGTCGCGTCTGCGGCGGGGAGGGCGACAGGGACGTCAGCTCGCCGTCGCCGGACGTCCCGTCCGGATCGGTCAGAGAGTCCAGTCTCAAGTCTTCACGTAGCCGCTGTAGATGAACCCCGCCCTGTGACCGCTGCCAGTGTCGAGGTTGTCCGCTATCGCATACCGGATGTTGTTGTACTTGTTGATGCAGCGCCAGTACGTGTGGACGAGGGCGTTCGCCGGAAGGGTCTTGAGCCGGTTGATGGTCCGCTCGACCTCGTTGCGGCGCCGGTAGCGGTCGCGGTCGAAGCCGGCGGGCCTGCCGCCCTCTCTGCCTCTGCGCCGCCGGTTGGCCCGCTGGTCCTTCGGCTCCGGGACCGTGTGCCGGATGTGGCGTCTTCGCAGGTCGCGGCGGTTTCGGCGGGAGCTGTACGCCTTGTCGCCGCTGACGTGATCCGGCCGGGTTCGGGGTCGTCCGCCCAGCGGCCGGGGGACCCGGATCCGGTCCAGGACCTCGACCATCTGCGGGGCATCGCCCCACTGGCCCGGCGTAAGCAGGAGAGCCGTGGGGCGGCAGCCGCCTTCGCCGGCGAGGTGAATTTTGCAGGTCAGGCCGCCCCGGGACCGTCCAAGTCCCTCGTCTCGGCGGTGGTGCCGGGGCGTCGACCTTTTTCGGGACCCGCGGCCTGGCCTTGCGTGCGCCGGCCGCGTGCTGATGGGCCCGGCAGGACGTCGAGCCGACGCCGACCATCGACCAGTCGATCCGCCCCGCCAGGTCTGCATCGGCCTGGACCGACTGCAGGATCCCTTCCCAAGTGCCGTCCGCCGACCAGCGCCGATGCCGTTCGTAGACGGTTTTCCATGAGCCGTAGCGTTCCGGCACGTCACGCCACGGGACACCGGTCCGGATCCGGAACAGGATCCCGTTGATCACGGTGCGGTGGTCGTTCCACCGGCCGCCCCGGCCACCCAGGGGAGGCAGATGCGGCTCCAGGAACGACCACTCGCGATGCGTCAGATCCCCCCGACTCATGACCGAACCAACGAGCGACCGGCCAGAAAGTCACATGATCCGCCGGACAGAACCTAGAACCGTGAGTGCCGCGCTGATCCCCGTGTTCACTCGCCTCACGGCATGTTCCTTTCGGTCTGCTGTGTCCATGGTGGTGCGCAGATGGTTCGCTTGTCGCGACGGTCTGCTCTGGGAGGTGCTGAAGTCGCCGTTCGGAGTCCGGTTCCCGGCGCGGAGCGCGGTTTTTCAGGCGTCGGGGTTGTGCCCCGCAGCGATTTTCAGGACGTGCTCAACCCGGCTCTTGGCAACGGACTGTATGTCTTCGCTGCTCTTGAGATCTATGCCCCACACTGTGATCACGACTGCTCCGGTGCGCATGACCGCCATGGTGCTGTACGCGTCGAGTCCGAGCTCTTCGGAGCAGGCGTCTGTGTACTGTGCGGCAGTGGTGGCCTTCAATCGGCCTGGGCCGCTTGCTTCTTTCCGCTCGGTGGTCGCGATGGCTTTGGCCGTCGCCTTCGCGTTCTCGGAGAAGTCGAAGGAATACAGCTTGATGAACATGGACCGGCCCTCACTGCCCGCCTGCAGTTCCTCCCGAGTCTGATTCTCCAGCGTCCTCATCGCCATGGCCGCCAGCCCAGCGCACCCCGTCTCGGCATCGGGGCCGCCTCTCGGCATCGGGGCCGCGGTACTTCACCGCCTCCGTGCCCTGGTGGACATCGGATCCACGACCGTGCCAGTCCTTCGGCAGTCGGCTATCGCCGGAAATGGCTGCCTGCATCCGCCTGCATCCGCACTGCGGACAAGAGGGCAGGGGTCCCCTCCTCGCGACCGCCCTTCCGGATCTGTTCGATCCGGTGGACGCCGTCCGTGCCCTTGTCGTCCGCGCTCTCGCCGTCGTCACACGCGGTCAACGACGCCACCGGCGTCGGAGCCGGAGCCGCAGTTGCTGTCCTCAGGACTGATCACGACTGATCTCATGGCGTCCCCTGTACCTAACCTGTAGTCGTTGCAGGCATCCCCCCCCGTTGCAGGTACTCGCTTCCTTAGCCTCACCCCCCGATATCCGAGGCGCCGCCGCCTTCGGTGAAGAACTGCCGGCATGGGCCGGACGCGACGGCCGGCGGGCACGCTCCTGCCCAAAACGCCCCCGTTCGTCAAAAGCGATCTCAGAATGCCGTGGGTTCAGAGATCGAACAATCAGCAGTCCCGCATGATCCGATAAGCGTGGAGTTATGAATGCGCTGATACCAGAGTCTCCCATGCCGGCCAGCGGCAGTCCTGCCCGCAGGCCGAGTACCCGGCCGTCGAGGCCGGGCATCCGTCGCGGGCCAAGAAGACGTGGCGGCCGGTGCGCGGTGTCGACGAGTTGGACCTGCCGCCCGTGCCACAGACGGATCTGTTGTCGCGCCGTATGCAGGCTCACCCGGGAAGGTGAACCGTTCTGTGGCCCGCAGTCCCGGGCTGCCCGCGCCAGGGCGCGGATGGCGTCTGTCTCTTGGGCGGTAGGCCAGATCAGGGTCCGTGCCCGGGTGCTGCGGCCCGACGATCCCGCAACTCTGGAAATGCTCGACACCCCTCCCGACCTCTACGACAGTGTGGGACAACATGCCCAGGCGCGGGCGGTGAAGAAGGCGGTGAATGCGGCTCGTGCGCAGGGGCACCGCGATTCCGCGCCGCCGCCGGCACCAGACAACGACAACGAGCCGGAGAGAGGACGCGGCTGGTTCCGCAGGCGTGCCTGACCACGCACACTCGCCGCGCGGCCTGGCAACCGCCGGACCGCAGGCGGAAAAGACCTCGATCAGCGCGTGCGGCAGGTCGAGTGCTGCAAGTAGGAGGAGCAATGAGGCTGCTGTGGGGTGAATCGGTGTGTGACCTGCACCAGACTCGGGCTGCGAAGATCAGCTAGTGGTGGGTCCCCGCTCTGACGGCTCGCCGCCGTGGCGGCGCCGTACACGCGGGCCATGCTTGCCATGGCCCAACCATGCCTCCGTGAGGCCCGGCCGCCAACCACGCACGAGGTCGTTAGGCGAGACGCGCCTGTAGGGAACGCTTCGTCCGAGCATGCTGCTGCGTGCGACAAGTCGCCGCACGTAGCGCGCGCAGTGCGCACAGTACCTACGTGGTTGGGGGACTTGGCTCGGGGGGAGAGAGACCGACAGACGGAAACCGACCGATGCCGGTAACCGGCGGAGTTGCCCACCCTCATGAGGGGGGCCACGGCGTGGGGATCTCCGTCTCCGACGACGACCCGGAGCCGCCGCGCCCACGGCGGCTC
>NZ_JBEYFY010000003.1:123530-168735 GCF_040703595.1 Streptomyces sp. NPDC007084 | reverse complement strand
CCGCGGCGCGGGCGCCCTCCCCCCCACCCCCCCCACCCCCCCGTGGCGGTAACCGGGGGGCGTCCCCCCCCCTCTGGGGGGGGCCAACCCCCGCCGGCTCGTCTGGGTGCCGAAGCTGTGGCGTGCACCCGGATGGTGTCACTGCGTCAGGCGTCTGGCCCGAGCGAGGCCAGGTCGTAGGCGTTGCTGATGGTGGTGTAGGCGTCCTGGGTGAGGTTGACGTGGTCGCCGGAGTCGAAGTCGGCGGGGGCCGGGTCGTTGCCGAGTCTCAGTGCTTGCGGGTCGGCGGTGCTGGTGGGGTCGGGGACGGATACGAGTGCCTCCGCGTCCATCGAACTCAGGGTGGGGGATGTGAGATCGAACTGGTCGGTGATCCAGGTGTTCGTGTCGATGCGGTTCTGGTCCACCGCGCTGGTGCAGGCGCTGTAGCCGGTGCAGGGCGTCAGCGTCGTGAAGACGACCTTGACGCCCCATCCCTTGAGCTGGTCGCGGAGCAGCCCGAGGGCGTTGTCGATGTCGACGTCGTCGTGGCCCGCGACGATGTCCTCCAAGCCTTGGGTGACCACTACGGTGCGGATGTTGGGGATGGAGAGGATGTCCCGGTCCAGGCGGGTGACCGCCGCGCGGCCGCCCGCGCCCGCGCCTTGGTCGGTGCCGAGGTAGTTGTTCTCGATGCCGGAGGCGACGACGCCGTAGTCCGGGATGCCGTCGGTGTTGGTGCGCAGCCGGTAGGACAGCCACTGGTTGAAGCGTGAGGTGTTGTAGCCCGCGGTGTTGCCCGTGGTGCGGCTGTTGATGAGACCGTCGCCCAGTACGGACACGGTGGGGCGGTGATCCGAGGTGGTGACGTCGACTTCGGTGAGGATGTCGGAGAAGCGGCCGGAGGTGGTGCCGGTCCCCATGAACGCCGTGTCGGCTGTGTCCGCGGTGTGATCGCCGCTCCCGGAGGCGCTGATGTAGCTGAGGGTGTCCGTGGCCGCCCAGGGGTGCATGACCAGGTAGTTCACCTTGTTGACCAGGTGGATGCTGGTGGTCAGTGAGGTACCGGGGCTCATGGTGAGCGAGATCGGGTCGCTGTAGAGCTCACCGCCTTCAGGGATCACCACGGACTTGCCTCCAGCGAAGGACACGTCGACGGGAGTGGAGGCGGTTGTCGCGCCGCTGTGGTAAGGGGCGACGGTGACGTGGTCGAGGGTGAGCGGGTCGGTGCCCAGGGCGTTGGACAGTCGCAGTCGGACGTTGTCGCCGCCCGCGCTGGTCTGGGTCACGGTGCGGATGGTCTGGTTGCTGAAGGCGCCGTTGCCGGAGAACTGGAACCGCTCTTCAGAGGGTGCGCTCCAGCTTCCCGTCCATGAGGCACCGTTGGGAGCGGTCGCGGTGTCGCGCACGGACATGCCGATGATGTGCATCCCCGGCACGTACTTGCGTGCGGCGGCGGCCAGGTCGGGCAGTCTCACCGAGTCGAGGGTGGCACCGGCCTTGAGCGGGACCGCGAAGGCATAGATGTTCGTGCTACGGGTCTCCTGCGAGGTCGCGGTGTTGCGGTGCGGCAAGGTTACGGCGGCCAGGGAGTCCGAGCCGTAGACCCAGTCGGGCATGGTCAGGTAGTAGTGCTGCGCCGAGCCGTCGCCGTAGGTGATGGATCCTTGCGGGGTGACACAGTCCTCATAGGTGCCGTTGCCCAGACTGCAGTTGGTGGCCGAGGTGTTGGTGTTGTCGGGGACGACAGGGCTGGTGACGTCTTCCTGCTGGTGCTGGGAGCCGACGAAGCCATAGGTCGAGAAGCCGAGGAAGACGAGGGCCTGGCCCCTGGCGCCGTTCATCTGAATGTTCTGGTTCGCGGCCATCACGTTGTCGCCGCCGGCGGAGCCGAAGTTGGGCAGTGTGAAGGGCGCGCCGTCCACGGTGATCTTGCCACCGGGCTGCCAGCCGGCCGCCTTCAGGTCCTGCAGTGAGAGCGAGGCTCCCACACCGTCGGCGTCGGCGGTCTTGTGGTTGCCGTCATCGGAGGCGGCGGTGTTGTTGAACGCGGCTTGCAGGCTGGCGTACGTCTTGGGGGCGTGCCCCAGCGCGGTGAACTCGTACTGCTGCTGGGAGGAGACGTTGCCGGCCGAGTCGACGGCGTAGACATAGAGAGTGTGCGTGCCGGGCGCTACGGGGGTAACGGTGATCGTGGCGGCGTTGTTGGTTGCCGTCGCGGTTTGTGCGGCAGGGGTGTTGGAGGTCGGCGGGGCCGCGTCGAGACCGTAGAGGAACTTCGAGGCGTTGTTGCCGCTGCTGCCCGGGTTCACAGAGAGGGTGAACTTGCCGGGGGTGCCGGCGGCGGTGGTGCTGGGGGAGTCCTCCGGGTAGAGGCTGTCTGCGGTCTTGACGGACGGTTGGGCGGGGCTGTGCAGGTCGACGGTGAAGTGACACGTCGCCGAAGTGGATGAGGTGTCCTCCCCGTCGCTGGAGGTGGCCTTCCAGCTGACCACGCTGCCGTCGGCCAGTCCGCTCATGAACGACGAGGACAGCTGCTTGGGAGCGTTCGCGCCGCTGGCGACGGTCGCGCTGGTGGCCGTGGTCGTACTCCCACTACCGACCCAGTACGAGTATGTGGCGGCCAGGGCGTCCTTGTCGGTGTCGCTGACTGTGGCGTTCAGGGTCGGTGGTGTGGTGGCCAGAGTCTTGCCGACGATGGGATAAGGGGTACTCGTGCCGCAGCCGAGCGAGGTGGACCCGACCTTGGTGGCCAGTGTCCCGGGCTTGTTGGGCACGTGGTTGTAGGTGATCGACATGGAGGGGTTGTTGTCGAACCGCTTGAAGTAGTTGCCGTCACCACTGCCGCTCTTGCTGTTGACCAGGGCGAAGGTCCAGCTCTTCCAGTGTGCGGCGGCGCCCTTGGCAATCGTGGACGTCACCGAGAAGCCGCCGGAGGGCTGGCTGGTGCAGGCCGGGCCGAAGCTCTTGGTGGCCAGCTTGCTGGTCAGCGAGGGCTTGTGGTCCCAGGTCGTGGACGAGCTGATGGCGCCGGACCAGTAGAGGTAGACGTCGGAGGAGAGGCTGCAGCTCGCGGAATAGTTCTCCTTGGCGTTCACCGTGGCCGACACGATGTGCGCCCCGGCGATGCTGGAGGGCACGGCCAGTTGGAAGTAGGAGCGCTCGCCGCCGATGCAGCCGGACCAGCTGTTGTAGCCGACCCCGGGGTCCCCGTACTGGGTGGAGTCATAGTTCTTGGCGGTGGGGCAGCCCTGCTGGGTCTCGACGTAGTGCTGCTTGGAGCCGCTGGCGTAGTGCGGATTCCAGGTGGGATCGATGAAGACGGGGAAGCGGGTGTGCGGATCACGGAGCAGTTTGGCGTCGGGTAGGAGAAACAGGGTCCTGCCGTGCAGGCGTCCCTGGACGCGGGAGACCCGGGCCTTGGGCGCGGGGCCCGCTTCCGCGCGGGCGTGTACGGCGCCGACGCCGCTGGAGTCCCACATCGCCGGCTGCGGCGCGCTGAAGAGTACCTGGCCCTTCGGAGTGGTCGCGGCCAGATTGCCGTGGCCGTCATCGGCGATGGTGACGCCCCTGGCCTCGGTGGTGAGGGCGAGTCGCGTGAGTGCGGGGTCGGTGGCGGCTGTCGCCTCCTTGACGACGAGTACCTCGGACCAGCCTCCCTGGGTGTCGGCGGTGATCCGCAGGTCCACGTCCGGAAGCACGTCCGGATAGGTCAGGCTCGCGCCGGAGGCGTGGGGAGTCGGCAGAGCGTGGGGCCAGGACACGGCCAGCGAGGCTTTGCCGTGGGTCATGGTGGCGAGCGGTGTGGTACCGCCCCCGGACAGGGCGAGAGGTTCGGCCGCAACTCGAGGGCTCCAGGTGCCGTCGGTGTTGCGGATCAGCGTGGCATCGACAGGAACCCAACGGTGGGCCCTGCGTACCCTTACCGGCAGGAGGCTTGAGTCGTAGATGACGGTTCCGGAGGGGCCCACCGTCGTGGTGGCCGTCTCCGTGGTGAGGGCTTCGACGCGTACCGGCCGGCCTGACGCCGCTGCCTGCCTCTGCGCCGTGGCGAGGGCTCTCTCGTCGGTCGTCGTCACTCCGCCACCGTCACTTGGACGCAGCGAGCCGGTCGGTGCCGGCGGCTTCATGCCGTCCGATGGCGCCGGAGTCAGGTCTGGCTGGCCTGCTGCGACATCTGTGACGGAGCCGGGTGCGGAGTCAGCGGTGGCCGGCTGGGCGGCGAGCGGAGTCAGGCAGAGCGCACTGACCGTGGCGAGAACGAGGAATCTGCCCGCTGTTCGCGGGATCTTTGTGAATGCGCTGGCGGTGGAACGCCAGCGGAAAATGTCGGACATCTGCCCCCCCATTTAGTCCGAATGAAAAGTGCCTGTGGGCGCCAGGGAGGTTATCCGTAATCGCGTGAAAGCAGCAACAGGATGACGGGAGGGTCGCGGTGTCATGGACTCGGCTGTCGTGTGGATGGAGTGTACAAGTTTAGTGTGCGGTGTGTCAGTTGTCGCAGATCCTGAATAATCGGTGCCGTTCGTAGGGAAGTTGATGCTTTTGGCACCCCGTTTTTGTCGAACGGCGGCCCTTCCATGGCGATTTCTATACCTTTTGATTGTGTGAAGAGGCTGTGAGGGGACGTCCGTGATCTGATCGAATAGCTCTTCGGAAAATGCGCTGGAAATGGGGGGCCGGAGTGCGTCGAAATTCACGGTGGCGGATATGCGGGAAGACCATGCGGATGCGCAGGCTGCCCGCTTTGTGGATCATCGCAATCAGCACGCTCGGCCTGCTCGCCGGATTCATTTCGCCGACGGGCGCCCTCGCGGCAGGACAGCACCCCGACTACGCCGTCAAGGCGAAGAAGGAAAGATCGGTGCCCGTCTCACCGGTCAAGGGTAGGGCCGCGAAGATGCCGCACATGGCGCGGTGGAGCGCCGCCGCGGCGCACACGACATGGCCCGCCAAGGGGACAGCCGAACTGGCCGTTCCGGCAAAGGGTGTTGCCGCCAAGCAGGCTGACGGCGTCCCGGTGAGCGTTACGCCGGCGACGGGCGCCCGCCGGGCGAAGTCGGGCGCGCGCGTGCACGTCTCCCTGCCGGGGCAGACCGCGGCGCGGAAGCTCGGGGTGCGCGGCGTCGTTCTCACGGTCAAGCCAGACAGCGCGCTGTCGACTGGCACCACTCAAGTGGGCCTGGATTACTCGGCGTTCAAGGACGCCTACGGCGGTGACTGGGCCGGCCGCCTGCGACTGGTCCGGCTGCCCGCCTGCGCGCTGACCACACCGCAGGCGGCCGCATGCCGTAAGCGGACGCCGCTGACCTCGACCAACAACACCAAGACGCAGACAGTCTCGGCCCAGATCACCCTTGCCGCCTCGACGACGGCGCAGCCTGTGGTGCTCGCGGCGGAGGCCGCCGCCTCGGGGGGCGGCGGAAACTACGCGGCCACCTCCCTGGCCCCCTCGGGCCAATGGTCGGCCGGCGGCTCGACCGGCGCCTTCAGCTACACCTACCCGATCACGGTGCCCGACGTCCCCGGGAGCCTGACCCCGAACGTCTCGCTGAACTACAGCTCCCAGGGCGTGGACGGCCGTACCTCCTCGACGAACGCCCAGTCCTCCTGGATCGGCGACGGCTGGGACTACTCACCGGGCTTCGTCGAGCGCAGCTACGCATCCTGCTCCGACGACACCGCGAACGGTTCGCCCAAGACCTCGGACGAGTGCTGGTCCGACGACGTCGACTCCCTGACCCTGTCGCTGAACGGCTCGTCCAACACGCTCGTCCACGACGACAAGTCCAACAGCTGGCACCCGCAGGCCGACAACGGCGAGAAGATCGAGGTCAAGACCGACACGGTCAACGGAGACAACGACAACGAGTACTTCGTCGTCACCACCGCCGACGGCACCCAGTACTACTTCGGCAAGAACCGGCTCCCCGGCTGGGCGACGGGCAACGCCACCACCAACTCGGTGTTCACCACACCCGTCTACGGCAACGACACCGGCGAGCCCTGCCACGCCAGCACGTTCGCCAACTCCTGGTGCCAGCAGGGCTACCGGTGGAACCTCGACTACACCGTCGACCCGCATGGCAATGCCATCAGCTACTGGTACACCCCGGAGACCGGCTACTACGGCCGTGACAACTCCACCACCCCCACCACGTACGCACGGAGCGGCTACCTCTCGAAGATCCAGTACGGCCAACTCGCCGGCAAGGTCTACGACACCACCGCCCTGGCCGCCGCACAGATTCTCTTCGATACTTCCGAGCGATGCCTGGCCGACTCAAACTTCGACTGCGCCACATCGAAGATGACCACGGCCAACGCCTCCCACTGGCCCGACGTCCCCGTCGACCAGACCTGCGCATCCTCGGGCACCTGCAACAACCACGGCCCAGCCTTCTTCACCACCAAGCGCCTGACAGGGATCCGTACCCAGACCCTGGTCGGGACCACGTACAGCAACGTCGACGCTTGGACCCTGACCCACACGTTCCCGTCCACCGGTGACACCACCACGCCGTCGCTGTGGCTGAGCCAGATCGTGCACACAGGTAAAGACGGCGGAAGCCTTGCCCTGCCGCCGGTCAAGTTCGCCGGTCAGGCACTGGCCAACCGCGTGGACGGCCTCGACGGCTACCAACCGATCACGCGCTACCGGCTTTACACGGTCACCACCGAATCCGGCGAGGTGATCACCGTCAACTACAGCGCCCCCCAATGCCACCGCAAGGGCACCACGGTGTTGCCCTCCAGCCAGGACGGCAACACCTACCGCTGCTACCCGCAGTACTGGACTCCGCCGGGACAGACCTCTCCGCAACTCGACTGGTTCAACAAGTTCCTCGTCAACTCCGTGACCCTTCAGGACCCCACCGCCGGGGGCCTGCCCGTCCAGACCTCCTACGCCTACATCGGCGATCCGGCCTGGCACTACAACGACGACCCCCAGACGCAGGCCAAGTACCGCACGTGGAACCAGTGGCGCGGCTACGGCACCGTCGAAATCCGTACGGGCACGGCCCCGGCGAAGATCACCTTGTCCCGGGCGATGTACTTCCGCGGCATGGACGGCGACAAGACCTCCTCGGGCACCCGCAGCGTCACCCTCAACGACACGGCCAACGACGATCCGCAGAAGGACTCCGACTGGCTGGCCGGTCAGACCTTCGAAGCACAGTCGTACAACGGTGACGGAGGCGCGCTGCTCTCCGACGGCATCACCGATCCCTGGAGTTCGACGGCCACCGCCACCCAGTCGCGTACGAAGTCGGGACTCGACCCGCTGACCGCACGCCGCACGAACACCGCGCGGGAACGCACCGTCACGACCAAAGCCGACGGCACCAAACGCACCACCGAGATCGACTACACGATCGACGGCGCCACCGGTCTGCCCAAGAGCGTCGACGACCGGGGCGACGTCGCGACCTCCATCGACGACAAGTGCACGCACACCTGGTACGCCACCGACGCCTCCGGAAACCTCCTGCCGGTGCCGCGCAGGGTCCAGGAACTCGCCGTCTCCTGCTCGGCCACACCGAAGTACCCCCAGGACCTGCTCAGCGACGACCTGTCCTTCTTCGACGGCTCCACGGACAACACCGCCACGCCCGCCAAGGGCGACGTCACGATGGTGCAGAAGGCCGACTCGGTGGCCGCCGACGGCACCCCGCACTACATCACGGCCCTGAGGAACAGCTACGACACCTACGGCCGCGAACTCACCGAGACCGATGCCGACGGCCGGGTGACAACCACCACGTACACGCCCACCACGGGAGCGTCCCCGACCGCCATCTCGGTCACCCAGCCGAAGGTCACCGGCCAGACCGCCGGCTTCACCACCACGACCACGCTTGACCCGGCGCGCGGCCTCGACCTGAAGACCACCGACGCCGCCGGCTACTCCACCACGAGCACCTACGACCCGCTCGGCCGCCTGACCGCCGTATGGAACCCGGGATTCCCCACCGACAACAACCCCAACACCAAGTACAGCTACAACCTCACGCCGTCGGCGCCCTCGACCGTCACCACCCAGACGCTCAACGACAACAACGCCTACCGCACCTCCATCTCCCTGTACGACGCGATGCTGCGCCCGCGCGAGACGCAGACGGCGACCCTCGACGGTGGCCGTACGATCACCGACACCGTCTACGACTCTCACGGCTGGCCCGTCAGCTCCTCCGACGCGTACTACAACAACGGCGCCCCCGCCGCCACGCTCGTCGACGCGGCCGACAACCAGACGCCGTCCCAGACCGGCACTCTCTACGACGGTGCGGGCCGGGCGACCGCCTCGATCGCCTACCACTTCGCATCCGAGACCTGGCGCACCACCACCGCCTACCCCGGCTCCGACCGCGTCGACGTCACCCCGTCCGCCGGCACCACGCCGTTCGGCGCCACACCCACCACCACGTACACCAACGCACGCGGCCAGCTCGACAAACTGCTGCGCTACCACGGCACCACGGCCACCGGCGCCGCCGACACCGTCACCTACTCCTACGACGCGGCCGGCCACCAGATCGGCCAGGACGACGGCCAGGGCCACACCTGGAGCAGTGGATACGACCTCCTGGGCCGCCGCATTTCCCAGACCGACCCCGACACCGGCGCCTCCAGGTCCACCTACGACAACGCCGGCCAACTGCTGACTGCGACCGACAACCGCGGCAAGACCATCAGCTACGCGTACGACGAGATGGGCCGCAAGAAAGCCGAATACGACACCACCGGCGGCGTCGCACCCGCGGCCGGCAACGAACTGGCCGCCTGGACGTACGACACACTCAAGAAGGGCAAGCCCACCGCCTCCATCCGCTACGTCGGCGGCACTGGCGGATCCGCCTACACCCAGAAGATCGCCGGCTACGACAGCCACGGCTGGCCCCAGGCCGCCCAACTCGTCATCCCGGCCGCCGAAGGCGCGCTCCAGGGCACGTACACCACGCAAAGCCACTACAACCTCACCGGCACGCTCTCCTCGTACACCGACGCCGTGCCGACCACCGTCAAACTGCCGCAAGAGACCGTCGGCTACACCTACGACGCCTTCAACCGCCCCACCGCCGTCGCGGGCGACACGTGGGGATACGTCCAAAAGCTCAGCTACACCGAGTTCGACGAGCCCTACCAGTTCACTTATGGCACCTCGGGCAACTTCGCCCAGCAGACCCGCAATTACGACGACCAGACCCGCCGCCTGACGGACTCCACCACCGTCACCCAGTCCGGCGCCACCATCGCAGACAAGAGCACCTACAGCTACCAGCCGTCCGGCAACATCACCAAGATCACCGACAAACTGCAGACCGGCACGACCGACACCCAGTGCTTCGCCTACGACTGGGCCCAGCGGCTGAAGGACGCGTGGACGGCCACCGACGGCTGCGCGGCGACCCCAGCGCCCGGAGCCTCCACCACCGTCGGCGGCATCTCGCCGTACTGGCAGTCATGGACCTATGACGCCACGGGAGCCCGTTCATCCCAGGTGGACCATGACCCGTCCGGCGATGTCACCCACGACGCGACAGCCTCCTACAAGCCGTTCGCGGCGGGGAAGGGCCCGGCTCACGCCGTGTCCGAGGTGAACAAGGTGACGCCCGGCGACGCGGCGGCCAACACCACCAACGCCTACACGTACGACGCGGACGGCGACGTCCAGACCCGCACCACCCGCGCCGGAACGGACACCTTCACCTACGACGACGAAGGCCACCTCGCGGAACTGGCCTCGACCGGCTCCAGCGGCGACACCAAATACCTGTACGACGCCGGCGGCAGCCTTCTCATCCGGCACAGCCCGGACGCCACCACCCTCTACACCGGCGATGAAGAGATCACCCTCAAGAAGGGCGCCACCACCGCCGACGGCGTGCGCTACATCTCCCTGGCCGGCCAGACCGTGGCCACCCACTCCTCTGACGGCAAATACACCTATCTCATCCCCGACCGCCAGGGCACCGGCACCCTCGCGATCGACTCACAGACCCAGCAGGTCACCCGACGTCAGTACAAGCCCTTCGGTGAGACCCGCGACCAGAGCGGAACCTGGATCGGACAACGCGGCTACGTCGGCGGCACCCAGGACGACAACACCGGCCTGACCAACCTCGGCGCCCGCGAATACGACCCGTCCATCGGCCGGTTTCTCAGCCCCGACCCCCTCCTCGACCCAGGCTCCCCGCAATCCTGGAACGCCTACGACTACGCCGACGACACCCCTGTCACCACCTCCGACCCCACCGGCGGTTGCGCCGACATCGACTGCCCCACACGCAACTGCCCCACCTGCATAAACGGCACTCCGACCGACGCCGAATCCATGCACCGGGCCATGCAGGACCACCCCGGCTCCGGCAGTACCCCCAACAACACCAAGGCCAATGCCAAGAAAGAAAAGGCCGACGTCAGCAACAGCGCGGCCAACGCCCAGGCGGAACAGCGCGCCCTCGAGCGACAGAAAGCCACAGCGGACGCGGCAGCCGCGGCAGCCAAGAAGCAAGCCTCAGGTTTCAAGCACCAACTCCTCAGCCTCGTCGCAGACGTCATCGGCCTCACCGACGCCTACAACTGCTTCACCAAGGGCGACGTCATGGGCTGCGTCAACACCGCCCTCACCGCCGTCCCTTGGGGCAAAGTCTTCAAAGCCATCAAAGTCGGCGTCGAAGCATTCAAGGTCTGGCGCGCGCTAGACCGCGCGTACACCGCGGTAAAGGACGCAGAAGAAGCCGCCAAGATCGCCGAAGACGCCGTAGAAGCGGAACGCTTCGTGGTGGAGGCCGGCAAGGCGGAAGGGGCAGGCGCCGACGCCGTCGAATCCTGCGCTGTGCACAGCTTCACCCCCGACACCGGCGTCCGCCTGGCGGACGGGTCTGCCCAACCGATTAGCAAGGTCAAGGTTGGCGACACCGTCCTTGCCACAGACCCGCAAACCGGCGTCACGTCTCCGGAGAAGGTCCAGAACGTCATCGTCACCACGACGGACAAGGACTTCACCACCCTCACCCTGGACACGGCACCGACCCGCGGGCCCCCTCACCAGCGTCAGACCCACGCCTTCGCGCAGCAGAACGCCCGGCAGTCCGTCACCACCACCTGGCACCACCCGTTCTGGGACGCGACCCACCACCGCTGGACTGACGCCCACAACCTGACACCGGGTACGAAACTCCACACCGCAAACGGCACCACGGCCACCGTCACCAGAATTCGCAACTTCCACCAGCACGGGCTCACTTACGACCTCACCGTCGGCATGGTCCACACGTACTATGTGCTAGCGGGGGCCACGCCGGTCCTCGTTCACAACTGCAACCTGGGCGACTATGCCGACAGCGTCCGCAACGAACCTGGTGTGAAGTTTGCCTCCGAGTACACGTCTCCTTCAGGGGCGAAGTACTACGGCCGCAATAAGCATGGCCAGCAGGCGGAAGGGCCGTTGGCGGATGCGCTCGAACGGACAGGGCATCATGGAGGATGCGCAGAGGTGCACTGTCTGATTCAGGCCCAGGCGGCTGAAGGTCCCGAGGCCATCAGGGGCGGAACCATGCGAACCGTGAGGACGCGGAACAACTCCATGCCAACATCGAATACGGATGGGCATGGTGAACCGGCTCACCCCTGTGGTCGTTGTGGCCGACTGCTGGAAGACCTGGAGATCAACTGATGTCCCTGATTCGCTTCGACTCGCTCAGCGAGGATCTGCTTGGGGCACTTGTTGCGTCCGGATGGAGCGCAGACAGGAAGGTTGACCCAGGTCAATGGGCCTTGCCGCTTGAGGGTGAAGGCTACCGGTCCCATCCATTGGCAGAGGAAATCCTCGCGGCAGTGGGAGGGCTCTCAATCGAGCCGGTAAATCGAGTCGGCCCGAACTTCAGTAATGACGAGCCTTACAATTTCGATCCCATTGCCGCTGGATCAGGGCAGCGTGATCTAGCGGCAGAGGTGGAAAGTGTTCTCGGTGGGGACTATTTTCCCATCGGTGAAT
Source organism: Streptomyces sp. NPDC007084 (assembly GCF_040703595.1). Taxonomy (NCBI): domain Bacteria; kingdom Bacillati; phylum Actinomycetota; class Actinomycetes; order Kitasatosporales; family Streptomycetaceae; genus Streptomyces; species Streptomyces sp. NPDC007084. The sequence goes on along the minus strand of NZ_JBEYFY010000003.1, from coordinate 156,755 downwards.
GGCTCAGTTATTCAAGCGTTTTCGTAGAAGCTGGGGGGAGGGTGGTTGCTGCTGGCATGGGTTGGATCTGGGAGCTTGGTGCCACCTTTGAAGACTCCCTAGAGTTGGCGGTCTGCGCGAATCGCCCACTGAACTGTCTGCACTCCGATCCGGGACTCGATCCTTGGCCGAGACCTGATTCTCGTTAGTGAATCTTGGCCGCGTAGAGCTTCATGTAACGAGGCTTCTGGCCGGGTTGACGGCAGTAGTTGACGGCAACGGCGGCGGACACCCAGGTGTCCGCCGCCGTTGCCGTACGTATGTCAGGGGTGGTCGAGGGCGCGGCCGAGGGAGTCGATGGCGTCTCGCTGGAGGCGGAGTCGGACGTGGGCGTAGACAGTGGCGGTAACGCCGATGTGGGCGTGGCCGAGCAGTTCCTTGATCACGACGAGTTCGACGCCTTGCTCCAGGAGCAGGGTGGCGGTGGAGTGGCGGAGGTCGTGGAAGCGGATCCGGCGAAGGCCGGCCCTGCGGAGGATCGTGGTGAAGGTGCGGGTGAGGTTGGTCGGGTCGATCGGTCTGCCCTGCACTGTGGTGAACACGTGCGCGTCGTGCTGCCACGTGTTCGCCCGCGGCCTCTCGCTCGCGCTCCTGCTGTTCGTGGTGGAGCTTCAGCGACTGGACGCAGCGGGTGGGGAGGGCGATGCGGCGCTCGGAGGCGCGCGTTTTGGTGGGTAGCGTGGTGAGCCCGCCGGTGCTGGTGCGCTGGAGTGTGCGGCGGATGGCGGCCGTGCCCGCGTCGAGGTCGAGGTCTTCCCAGTGGAGGCCGAGGAGTTCGCCCTTCCGGAGTCCGGTGTGGAGAGCGAGTTCGAACAGTGCGTGCAGCCGGTGTCCGCGCGTAGTCGAGAGGAACTGGCGGGCTTCGTCGGCGGTGAGTGGTTCGAAGCGGCGGGGCCGTGGGGTGCCGGTGCGGACGTTGCGGGCGACGTTGCGCGGGATCTCCTCCTCACGCACGGCGTGCTCCAGGGCGGACTTGAGCACAGAGTGTACGTAGGCCAGGGTCAGCGGTGAGAGTCGCTTGGAGCAGCACTTCCCGGCGGCGCAGCAAGAGGGCTCATCCCGGGCCCTGTCGAGGCCGCGGACGCAGCACTGGCAGGCGGTTCGGAGCTGGTTGAGCCAGGTGCGGACGTCCTTGGCGGTGAGCTTGGCGAGCTTCTTTCGTCCGAGGCCGGGGATGAGATAGAGCCGGGTGACTGCGGTGTAGCGGGTGTGGGTGTTCTCGCGGAGCTGGTGGACGGCGACAGCGTCGAGCCAGTACGTCAGGTACGCGGCCACGCTGCCCTGTGCGGACGGGACAGGGAGGCCGCGGTTGCTGGCGGCGATCTTCTCTGTGAGCTTGGCCAGGGCTTCCTTGCGGGTGGTGCCGTAGACGCGGATGCGCTTGCGGGTGTTGCCGGAGGCGAGGACGTATCCGGCGGCTTCCCAGCGGCCGTCCTTGCGCTGGTAGACGGTTCCGTCGCCGTTGGCCCGGGCGCGGCGGGAGAGGCTGGTGTCGCGGGGTGTGGTCATTAGGCGGCTTCCTGTTCGAGGCGGGTGTGGATGAAGTCGGTGAGGGCGTGGGTGGGGATGCGGCGGGCTCGGCCGAGGGTGAGGGAGGCGAGCTGGCGGGTGCGGAGCAGGTCGTAGACGGCGGATCGGCTGAGCTGGAGGCGGACCATGACCTGGGGCACCGTGAGCAGATCCAGCGCCGGGGCCGCTTCCGCACCATCGAGGGCTGTGAGCGGGGGCGAAGCCATCAGCAGCCCCCTTCGGCCGCGAACTGGCGTTCCAGTTCCCTGCGGTGCCAGACGTGGGCGGCGAGGAGGGCCGCGCCGGGGCTGTAGCCCGAGCCGAGGTAGTCCCAGTGACCGATGACGAGCGTGGTCGTCGGGTCGGACTCGGGCAGGTCGGCGTGGGCGTGGGCCTGTTCGGACCGCCAGGTGCGGCGGGCTTTGCGCAGCGCGCCCAGGGTGGTGGAGTAGCTGCGGGACTTGGTGGAGAAGTGGCCCCGGAAGCCGAGCATGTGCGCCCACTTCCAGAGCTTGAGATCGGTGAATTCCGGCAGGCGGCCCAGGTCCCAGCAGGTGCGGATCATCTGCCGGACGTGGCGGGCGACGGCGAGGCGGGGCAGCGGGCGGGCCTGTCCGGTGCCGTCGCAGGCGGTGCAGGAGAGCGGGGTGCCGTGGGGCAGGAGGGTGGCGCCGCGACCCTGGCAGGGGCGGCAGAACAGGGAGCGGTCGAGGGTGCCGGAGGCGTCGGCGGACTTGGTGGCGTACTTGGCCACGTAGGCGGCAACCGCCTGGTCGGTCAGCTCGGCGTCGGTGCCGAAGGCGGCGATCTCGCGCACGTCGAGCTGCTCGCCCCAGGCGAGTTCGCGTTCCCCGACCGCGTCCGACTCGATCGCGATGCGGACCCGGACGGCTGCGGCCCGGATGGCCTCAGCGAGCACGGCGACAGTGGCGTACGGGGGTGGCGGCTGGGTGCTGCCGTTCGGGCCGTCGAGCCGGATGACGGCGTGGAAGTGGACCAGGCCGCGCTTCTGGTACTCGGCGACCTTCGCGAAGGAGATCCGCAGGACGGCACGGGCGGCTTTCTGGGTCAGGCCGAGCCGGGCGGCGATCTCCCGGCGCAGGTAGATCGTGAAACGGGCCCACAGTGCCGAGGCGTGGGCGTTGAACAGGACCGCGCCCGTGTAGTCGTATGTCGCCGGGTTCAGCGGCGTCCCCAGCAGGGCGTCCGTGGGGTCGTGGAGCTTGTGGCAGAGGCAGGGGCGGATGTCGCCGCCGGGAGTGGTGGGGCGGTTGTGGATGGGGCCGAAGGAGGGGGCGGTGAGGGTGGCGAAGACGCGTGGGTGGGTGCGGACGGCGTCGGGCACCGTCTTGCCGCCGGACAGGCCGGCGCGGATGAGGTGGTAGGTGTCGGCGGCGTAGATGCGGGAGCAGGCCGGGCAGCGGGAGGCGCGGCGGTTGCCGCACGTGGTGAGCAGGTTTCCCGTGGGTTCGGCGGACGTGGTGTAGGAGCGCAGGACCTCACCCGTCGTGGTGTCGAGGGTGGTGGTGTGGCCGGTCAGGCGGACGGGTTCGGTGCAGCCGCCGAGGTGCTCGATCTGCTGCTGTGTGCGGTCGAAGTCGGGCTGGTTGACGAGGTGGAGCAGGTCCCGTACGGCGGGGCTTGCCACGTGGCGCAGGTCCAGGGTGACCATTCGGGGCGTGTCCCTTCTGTCGGGTGGTGGCCCCGAGCAGCAACCAGCCGAACTGGAAGGCGTGTTGGTGCTCGGGGCATGGCGAACCAGGCCCATCGGGTGGGCGTGGGGTGGAGAAAGGGGATGCGGCCGGTGAGGGCCGGGGCTCAGAGCTGAGCGAGGGCGGCGGTGGCCACCGGCAGGGCGACGCCCATGCGCGCGCCCAGGTGGGCGGCGGTGATCGGTGTTCCGTATTCGGCGCGGTGGGTGTCCGCGATGCGCCGGGCCGCGTCCAGCAGGGCGGCCGGAAGGGCGGGGCCGGAAGCGGGTCGGCCCGTCGTGGTGACGGCGACCGGCGGAGCGGCGGCCGGAGCCGGAGCGGGTTCCAGCTCCTCGATCAGGGAGGCGGCGATGTCCGGGGCGGCCATCGGGGGTGCCGATTCGGGTGATGGTGCGACGTCGGGCACCGGATCGGTGGCAAGGGTGGCGGCGGTGGCCTCCAGGTGCGGGTTGGGGCGGGTGTGGGTGTGGAACTTGGCGAGGAAGGCGGGGCCGACGTGGCCCCAGCCGAGGAGCAGGAGTGGGGCGACGGTGTCCAGGCAGGCCCGGCCGTAGCGTCCGGTCAGCAGCGGTTCGGCGGTGTTCAGGGCGAGGGTGAGCAGGCCGCACAGGTGCAGCAGGCGGGTGCCGGCCTTCAGCTCTGCCTTGGTGACGCCGCGCAGGGCGAGGAAGCGCAGGGCGACCAGGAGCCCGACGACGGACAGGTCGACCATGGGGGCGATCAGTGGCGCGATCGGGTGGGGGACGCCGAGGCGCAGGGCGAGTGCCCAGACGTTGCCGAAGGAGAAGACGAAGGCCAGGGTCGCGATGACCGCCATGACTACGGTCACGGTGCGCCGGGTGAACCGTTCCTCCGCCATGTCCTCAACCTCCTTTCTGGTGTGGGCTTTCGGGGCTACTTGGCGAGCGACGGCCGGGGTGCCGTGGTCCGGCCGGTCGAGGCGAGGAGGGCGTCTAGGCACAGGGCGGGGTCGGCGGTCAGGTGAGAGGTGGCTTCGGCGACGCGGGCGGCGTCGGTGTCGGAGACGTAGGGGGTGCGGATGCGGGTGTAGCCGGGGCGGCCCTGCATCGCCATGACCGCGACGCCGACGTAGGCGGGGTCCTGCAAGGTGACCGGGCTGGCATCGGGCCAGTTGCGGATGTCGTCACCGAGTGCGGCCACCGCTGCTTCCACGGTCTTCTGCGCGAAGGACAGCCCGATGGGGCACACGTCGCGGATGAAGGTGGGGATGGCGTCGCCGGTGGTCTTCTGGCTGATCAGGATCACCAGGATGCCTACGCTGCGGCCCTTCTTGACCAGGTCCTCCACCAGCCGGGCGTTCTCCGCCGTCAGCGCGGCCAGCCGTTTCGTGGCCGGGTCGCTTCCCTTGTACTCACGGAAGTACGTGTGCGCCTCATCAATGATCAGGACCGTGAGCGGCCACTGCGGCGAGGGCCCGACGTGCCACATGTTCTTCACGCCCAGCACGTCCCGGATGGTCGCCGAACGCCGCTTGCGCAGCTCCACCAAGCGCTTGAACAGCGCGTTCGCCTCATCGAGATCGTCTCCGCAGAGCGCGAACATCCGCTTGACCAGGTCGGCGTAGTCGCCCTCCGAGGCCCGCGACACCTTCCCGTCCGCACCCGCGATCTGCACGGACGCAGACGGCGCGAAGTCACAGACGAACTTGTTGACCCCCGAGGTCTTGCCCGCACCCGGGACGCCGGCCACCGTCACCCCGGGCACGTTGGCCAGGGACACGCACACCTTCGCGGCGTACTCGTCGATGCCCAGCTCCCAGCGCGTCAGGTCCACGGGCGGGAGGCCGGAGGGCCGGTGCGTGGTCGGCGTGGTCAGCGGGTCGGAGCGCACGCCCCGGATCACCACCCTGCCGGGGCCGTCCGGCAGGACGGACACCCGCGTGCACCGCCAGGCGTCCGCCAGGAACCGCGCCGACTTCTGGTACTCCTCCACCCCGACCTGCGGCAGCGTCCGGGCCCGGACGATCACACCGAACCGGTCCGGCTTCACCTTGATCTTCGGCGTCAGGACTCGGGGCGCGGGGGCGGGGCCGTCCTTCTGCACGGTGATCTGTGCGAGCAGGCCCGGGGTCTTGTCGGTGACCGTCAGCCCGGCCATCCGCGCGAGCCGTACCCAGCCCCAGCGCACCCGCAGGGCCTGCCGCATGCTCACCCGCGTGCCCCGGTCGGCCCGCACGTAGCGACCCACCGTCACCAGAAGCCACACGCCGACCAGGACGGCCACGGCCAGCAGCGCGTCCGGTGCGTATTCCGGCCCGGAATTTTCGAAGCGGATCACTGGGCCGCCTCCACCGTCACCAGCTCCAGGCGGGCGGCCCGGTAGGCGACGCCGTCGGAGAGCTGACCGTTGAAGATCCGCGCCCACGGAGTCGCGAACAGCTCCACGGGCCGCACCATCACACCCGGCTTGAGCCCGGCGGCCAGGCCGGTTTCCGGGACGGTGATCTTCAGGACCTCGGCCCGGCCGTCCTCCATGAGCATCACGGTCACCGTGTACAGCGACGCCCCGGTCTCCCGGTCCGTGGCGACCTCCCCAGTCTGCTGGTCCTTGATCTTCAGCGCCGGGTCGGTGCCCGCGATGCACACCGCCGACGGCAGCAGGGCAACACGGATTCGAGTCATGGTCATGCCATCACACCCTTCGTTCGATGGAGCCGCTTGATCGGCTCGACATGGAGCATAAGGAGATGATCGCTCAACTTGCAAGGTCGATTAGGTTGTGACTTCGATCAGGTTGGGAGGCGGTCAGGTGGGGAACCCGGGGATGTGTCTGTATCGCTACGGCTTGGCGATACCGTGGGGGCATGACCCTGCCCTTGGACGAGGACTCCCGGCCGCCGTACCTCCAGGCCGCCGAGGCCCTGCGGGACGCGATCCTGAACGGTGAGTACCGCTCCGGCGAGCGCCTGCCCTCGGCCAACGTGCTGGGTGATCGGTTCGGGGTGTCCAGCTCCACCGTCCAGAACGCTCTGCGCGTGCTCAAGCAGGAAGGCTTGGTCTACTCCCAGCTCGGCCGGGGCAGCTACGTCAGCGACTCCGTCGGCGGGAGCACCGAAGAGGTCGACGGTGATCATGAGGAAGCCGATGCCGCGGGGCCGGACTGGCCAGTCGACGTCATCTACAACGGTGATCCCCGACCGCCGTACGCCCAGGTCGCCGACATTCTCCGCCGGGAAATCCTGGAAGGCACCTACCCTCCAGGCTCCCAGCTCCCTCCCGCCCGGGAGATCCAAGAGCGATTCAAAGTCGCCAACTCCACGGCGCAGAACGCCTATCGGCGCCTTAAGCAGGACGGGCTGGTGTACGCGGTCAAGGGACGTGGTGTTTTCGTCCGCCAGGAACCGGAGCCGGGCAAGCACCAAGGGACGATCACGAACTACCTGCTGCGCGATGAGATCGCCCGCGAGGCACGTGTGGCCGCCACCGAGTTCGCCGACCTCAGCGACGAGGAGCTGCTGGCGCGGGAAGCAGAGCTCGACCGACGATGGGACGTGGTTCGGGAGGAGCATCAGCGGCTTTACGGCGAGCGCCGGAAGGTCAAGCGGGAGAAGAGCCGACGCGGCCTGTTCCTGCCACCCCTGCATGACGACGACGCCGAGCCGGACATGTCGCCGAGCGAGAAGCTGAACACCGCGCTGGCCGAATCGAAGAAGCGCCGGCAACAGCGGCCCTGACCATCGACCGGGCAACTCGATCAGTGCGTGAGCTGTTCAGAGTTTCTTTACTTGATCAAGGGCGCCCCGCTGACGCGGGCCGCCGCGCGCCGGCGGTCGGCGACCGCCGCCCGCTCCTGTCTGCCGCCCCGCTGGCGACGGCCGCCGACCACTCGGCGCGCAGAGCCCGGGAGCGTAGCCGGACCACCAATCGGAAGCCCCGGTCCGACCCCTCAGCAGCAGGCTGGCCGGGCACCTGAGAGGCCGCCCGGCGGGCTCGCGCCGTCCCGGACGCCCATGCTTGCTGCCTGGCTGGGGGCCGTGACGATGGAGATAACGGGGCTGATGCCGGTGCGGGGTTGAGCGAGACACACGTGGCGGGTGGTCGGTCGGCGAGCCCGTCGTCGTGGCTGACTTTCTGTGGCAGAGGCCAGAACCCCCACAGCCATGGGCACGGCACGTACGTGAGGCCCGTCCCTGCCGGGGCTGACGAGTGCGGGGGAGCCTCGATCGGCTGCGCCCGGCAGGGACGGGAGTCGGGTGGGTCAGCGCAGTGCGGCGCCTGGGCGAGCGAGGCGGGTCACGTCTGGCGCCAGGTCCGCCAGGGGCGGGTGATGATCTCCCGGTAGGTGTGGTGGGACGGATTCTGGCCGCAGTGCCGGAGTACCCAGTCCTGCGGTTCGGCGAAGTCCTCGCTTGTCAGCGAGGTCTCTCCGTCCACGGCGCACTGCATCGCGTAATGGACCGGCTCCGCGTCCGGCTCGCGGTCGGGCTGGAGCGTCCAGGTCTCGTAGCGCAGGACCGAGCGAGGGGTCACCGTCCCCACCTCCGGTTGGCCACGGCCACCTTCGCGCTCAGCTCCTCCGTCGGAGTCGGCGTACGTACGTCCTCGGGCGGCACGTCCCACTCCCGGCCACCGCGCGGTGGCCGAAGCTGCACGTACGTCCCCACATGCCCCATCACCACGCCCACCTTGCCGCTCCGCCGGTCGACCACCAGGGCGCCGGCATCGGGCGAGACGGTGTGCCCGTCGGCATCAGGGGTGGGGGCCGTCATCGTGACCGCCCCGGCGAGGCGGCCCGCGACCGGGCGTCCAGTCGCAGGGCGGGAACACATGGGGTGGCGCTCATTCGCACGGTGACGCTCCTCGGCGGCGTTGATGCGTGCCCTGGGCCTGTTGGTGCCGCAGGGTCGGCACCGATCCTCACGCCGGTCACCAGGACGAAGGAACCTCCACCAAACCCCACTTCGGGACGTCCCGCACCGTGTAGAACGTCCCTGGTGCCGTCCTGGGACGAAGGGGGAGACTCGTGCCGAACGAGAGACTACGAGCCGTCATGGCGGCGGGAGGCTGGACGTACGCCGCACTCGCTCAGCAGGTCGAGGTCGACCCCAAGTCGGTCGAGCGCTGGGTGAACCTCGGGCGTATCCCACGTCGTGCCACCGCCCTCCAGGCGGCCAAGGCCCTGGGAGAAGACGTGCACGCACTCTGGCCGGCGCTCCGCCAGGCCCGCCCCGCCCGCGCCATCAGCCCCGAACTGCTCGCGCTCTACGAACAGCGGGCCGACATCCCCGTCTCGACGTTCACCGACCTGATGGCCCAAGCCCGGGAACGGATCGACATCCTCGTCTACGCGGCGGTCTTCCTCCACGAGGCGTACCCGCGGCTGAACGAACTCCTCACCGAACACGCCGCCGAAGGCTGCACCGTCCGCATCGCGATCGGGGACCCCGACAGCGAAAACGTCCAAGCCCGCGGCCAGGAAGAGCGGTTCGGCCACGGCATCGAATCCCGCTGCCGCCTCGCGCTCATGCACTACAAGCCGCTCGCCGACACCCCCGGCATCGAAGTCCGCACCCACGGCACCACGCTCTACAACTCCCTCTACCGGGCCGACGACCAGCAACTCGTCAACGCACACGTCTGGGGCGTCAACGCCTACGCAGCCCCCGTGTGGCACCTTCGCCGTCACGAGACAGGCGGCATGTTCGACACCTACGCCGACAGCTTCGACGCCGTGTGGGCGACGGCAACCCCCGTACGAGAGGAAGGCTGACCGTGGCCCGCACCGAGTATTACGACGACCCCAACGCGCCCAAGCCGAACAGCATGGTCGTCGCCGCATCCGCCGTCGTCACCGACGACCACGGGCGCATCCTCCTCCAGCGCCGCCGGGACAACGACCTGTGGGCACTGCCGGGCGGCGGCATGGACCTCACCGACTCCCTGCCCGGCACGGCCGTCCGAGAGGTCAAGGAAGAGACCGGCCTCGACGTCGAGATCACCGGCCTGGTCGGCACCTACACCGACCCGAAACACATCATCGCCTACACCGACGGCGAGGTCCGCCGTCAGTTCAACGTCTGCTTCACCGCCCGCATCACCGGCGGCCAACTGACAATCTCCGACGAGTCCACCGAACTCCGGTTTGTGCCATCAGAAGAGATCGAGCGGTTGCCGATGCACCACACCCAACGACTCAGGCTCCAACACTTCCTGGAACAACGCGAGAAGCCGTACCTGGGCTGAACCGTCTGACGGCAGTAGCGACGGCAACAACCCCGCACAACCACGGACACCCACGCACCTCACCGGACCAGCAGACCGCACTTGACCTGCGAAAAGGCAGGTCAAAGGCTTCGCGTAGCACACGTACTATGTGCTGGCAGGGGCCACTCCGGTACTCGTCCACAATTGCGGTGGCGGCGGCTTCAAGAATCCCGTCTCGCCGGATGAGATAACTGAGCTCAACCGCGGATTCGGCGGGATGGTCGCGGAGCGCGGAACTCCCGAGAACGTAATGATCAACGCGAGTCGCTATGGTAGCTTCTGGGAGAAGTCAGCCGTGGTGATTCGAGACATTGCCGGTAGTCACATGTTCGACAATGGAAATAAGCGAACTGCTCATGCTGTTGTATCCCGGCTAATGGATCGCAACGGCATCACCAGCGGGCCAACCTCGGATGAGCTGTGGAGTGTTATATCCAGAGTCGCCACTCCCAAAAAGGCAGGCCACAGCATGGATGTTGGGGAGATTGCCTCGATGTTGCGAGGGTATTGAGGGGAGTAGTGATGGTGGATATTGAGCTACTAATGGATCAGCTGGGGAGGGCTGGCGTCAGCGTCCTCCTCAAGGTTGACCATGAGCGCATGCAAACAGGACACAAGCCCTGGACGATGGTGATGTCAGGTCCAGGACTGGGTGGGCGTGAATTGATCCGCACGGACGCACCCACTCTTCAGAATTGCCTGAAGTACTGCCTTCGAGAGCTGAGCACGTGTCCTGGTGATTGGGGATGGCTGGAGTTGTATTCGTAGGTGCGTTGAGAGGCCCCGCCGGAATGAACTTCCGGCGGGGCCTCTGCCGTGTTTGACGGCAACGGTGACGGCAACGTCAGTGGACGATGGTTGCGGCGGGTGGGTCGTCGGAGTCGTTATCCGTCGGGCTGAAGGCGTTGCCAAGGGCGTCGATGGCTTGGCGTTGGATGCGAAGGTGATGCGGAGCCGGTCGAGGAAGGTACGGACGTCCTTGGCGGTGAGGCGGGCGATCTTCTTGGTGCCGAGTCCGGGGATGAGGTGGAGGCGGACGCAGGCGGCGTAGCGGGTGTGGGTGTTCTCGCGGAGCCGGTGGACGGCGACGTTCTCCAGCCAATAGGTCAGGTAGGCGGCCGCGCTGCCTTGAGCTGACGGGATGGGGAGGCCGCGGTTGCTGGTGGCGATCTTCTCGGTGAGCTTGGCCAGGGCTTCCTTCCGGGTGGTGCCGTAGACGCGGACGCGGCGACGGGTGTTGCCGGGGGCGAGGACGTACCCGGCGGCCTCCCAGCGGCCGTCCTTGCGCTGGTAGACGGTCCCGTCGCCGTTGGCGCGCACGCGGCGGGAGGTGTTGGTGTCTCGGGGCGTGGTCATCAGGCGGCAGCTCCCTGGTCGAGGCGGGTGCGGATGAAGTCGGCCAGCGCATGAGCGGGGATGCGGCGGGCGCGGCCGAGGGTGATCGAGGCGAGTTGGCCGGAGCGGAGCAGGTCGTAGACGGCGGAGCGGCCGAGCTGGAGGCGGGCCATCACCTGGGGGACCGTGAGCAGATCCAGCGCCGGTGCCGCGTCCGCGCAGGAGACGGTGGTCTGAGGCGAGGCCATCATCAGCCCCCTTCGGCCGTGAACTGCCGTTCCAGTTCCCTGCGGTGCCAGACGCGGGCGGCGAGGAGCGCGGCGCCGGGGCTGTAGCCGGTGCCGAGGTAGTCCCACTGGCCGACGACGAGCGTGGTGCCCGGGGCGGGCTCGGGCAGGCCGGCGTGGGCGCGGGCCTGTTCGGTGCGCCAGGCGAGGCGGGCAGCGCGCAGCGCGCCCAGGGTGATCGAGTAGGAGCGGGACTTGGTTGAGAAGTGGCCCCGGAAGCCGAGCATGTGCGCCCACTTCCAGAGCTTGAGGTCGGCGAACTCCGGCAGCTTGCCCAGCTCCCAGCAGGTGCGGATCATCTGCCGCACGTGCCGGGCGACGGCGAGGCGGGGCAGCGGCCGGGCCTGTCCGGTGCCGTCGCACGTGGTGCAGGGGAGCAGGGTTCCGTGGGGCAGGAGGGTGGCGCCGCGTCCCTGGCAGGGGCGGCAGAACAGGGCACGGCCGAGGGTGCCGGAGGCGTCGGTGGACTTGGTGGCGTACTTCGCCACGTACGCGGCGACCGCCTGGTCGGTCAGTTCGGCATCGGTGCCGAAAGCGGCGATCTCGCGCACGTCTAGCTGCTGGCCCCAGCCGAGTTCACGTTCCCCGACCGCGTCGGAGACGACGGAGATGCGGGCGCGTGGCGCGGCGGCGCGGATGGCGTCGGTGAGCACGGCGACGGTGAGCACCGGCAGGCTCTGCTGGCCCGTGCCGAGGCGCTGCGTCTGGCCGGCACCTACCTCACCCAGGTACGGCAGTACGACATCGCGTATGCCGCTGTACGCGGCGCCATCATGGACGCCCGTCAGGCCGGAGACATGCTTGCGTCGGGCTCGGGCGTCGGCTGCATGTGCTGGCTGCTGGTGCGCCAGGGCCGGTTGGACGAGGCGGAACAGGTCGCCACCCGGAGCATGGACGCGGTGGAGCCGAAGATCACCGGGGCCGAGCCGGACCACTACGCGGTATGGGGCGGCCTGGCGATGGAGGCCGCCGCCGCAGCCGCGAGGAACAACCGTCCCGACGAGGCGAAGGAGTACCGTCAGGCAGCCCGGGTCGCGGCAACCGCTGTAGGGACGGCGCATCGCAACGTCTCCCGGCACTGGTCCGTCTTCGGGCCGGTCACCGTCGCTGTCAAGGCACTCGAAGACGACATGGTCGTCGGCGACTCCAGCGCGGTGGTGCGCAAGGCAGGCGAGCAGGAGGAGCTGTCGCCCAAGGCGTGGAAACGCCTGGGCAGGCCCAGCACCAACGACGGGAACCGCTTCACCCTCGATGTGGCGCGTGCCCACACCCGGACCGGCGACTTGTCCGCCGCCATGGACGAGTTGACCCGCGCCAGGGAAGCCGCCCCGCAGTGGCTGCGGCACCAGAACGGGGCCGCCGAGACCATGCAGGAGATCCTGGGCAAGCGCAAGCGCACCCTCACGACAGAGATGCGCGAAATGGCCGACTACCTGGGCGTTGTCGGGTAGCTGCCACGCAGCGTGGCAGTTCGTGACCCAAGAGTCGCGAACTGCCATGGCTACAGCCTGGGGTGACGATCAGTCAGTGCCTACGGTCACTGTGTCCACGATCAGTGACCCAGGCCGGGGGTGCCCAGTGAGCCAGCCCAGGAGCGATGCCGACCGCATGCGTCGCAGAGAGCTGTACGACGCCGCGTCGGGTGCGGGAGGACCCCGCTTACTGCCGTGGACCAGCCCGGAGGGGAAGCCCTGCTACCTGAGCACCGACGGCCGGGGCTACCTCTCCGCCCTCGCCGACAGCATCGAGACGGTACAGCTCAGCATGGGCCAGGAAGTGTTGGAGTACGCCCGCGACGCCACGATGCCCGGCGCGAAAACCCTGTCGGCGACCGAATACCGCTGGCTGGCCTGCCGGTTGACGGAAGCCCTGGCGGACGCGCTCAGGGTCGCGGACTCGCGCGGACAGCGCATTCCGGATCAGGAAGAGGCGACCGAGGATGCCTGACTCTCCGAACGCCGGCGCACCAGTGCGCAATGTCTCTCGGGGGCGCTACCGCTTCCGCGAGTACCACGTGACCACCGTCCCCGACCCCCTGGCGCTGCCAAAGTTCGAGGCGGTCTGCGTCACCGGCGGAGAGCACAACTGCGGCGCCACCTCAGGCACACTGCATACCCCGGACGACCTGACCCGCTGGATCGCCGAACACTGCGCTCAGAGCGGCCACGAGTTCTACGAGCAGACCGTCCGCGCTCTCGTCCGCGCCGAACCCGGCGCGTGGCAGTAGGGTCCCCCCGCGCCGACAGCCGCCAGCGGCAACGCGACCGTGCCGCCCGAGCCCTTGACGGCAGTAGCGACGGCAACAACCACGGATTTCCCCGCACAACCACGGACGCCAGCAGAACCCGAAACACACGCTGACCTGCAAAGAAGCAGGTAGAGCGGGGTCGCGTAGCACACGTACTATGTGCTGGCTGGGACGACGCCGGTCCTGGTGCATAACTGCGGACCTGAGGCTAGAGCGGCAGCGCAATCAGCACCCGCGGACGCCACGATGAGCGCAGCAGCTCGGTTCCGGGGTACCGACATGGTTTCCACCGGTCACTCTGGTCATTCGTCCCGCCCAGCCTATTTCGAGCCCGAGATTGATTCCGCTCTTGCGGATGGTGGGCAGATCGCTGGCCGTGGAGCCGACAACTGTGCCGAGATCCGGGCCTGCAATGCTCTGATCGCCGAACATGGAGCCGATTTCGAGGATCAAGCCGGACGCTCGCTACGGTTGAGTGACATCGAATTCCTGACCGTTCGCAGTGCTACGGGTGCCCCAGAAGCGGCGTGCCTATCCTGTCAGAGTGTTCTTGTTCGGCGCGGAGCGACAGACCTATCGAGGTGAGAAGGATGCGCGAGTCGGAGCTGGAGGAGTTCCTCAGCCCGTTTGGCTGGGAGGCAGCTGGGGCGCGCCGTGAGACGGATGCCGTCGTGGCAGGTCTAGAGCGTGTTGGCTTCGTCTGTCATGAGGCGGCAAGGAGTTTCATGGGTGAATGCCTCAGCCTAAAGATCGACCATCCTCCAGCCCTCGTTATCGCAGGAGAGAGGATCTCAAGTTGGACGCATTTCGATCCGTCCGCCGTATGTACCAGCCGTGATGCGGACGTGGCTCGCCGATGCGCAGAGGTGGCTGGCACCGTTCTGTTCCCGATTGGAGTGGACAGCTTCCATCTGACCGTGTACTCGGGAAGCGATGGAAGGTTCTATGCAGGGTTCGATTCGTCGGTCTATCAATATGGGGAAGATCGCAATGCGATGTTCTCGATGATGAAGGATGGGATCCGACCAATCCCATTGGGCGAGTGGATGCTTCACTGATTGCCGCAACCTTGCTGAAATTTGGTTCATGTGAAATTCGACGCCTCTCGGCTGAGGACTCAGAACCCTGAAAAGGCGCGCAGAGCCCTCATCGACAGCAATGTCGATGAGGGCTCTGCGATGTTTGACGGCAACGGTGACGGCAACGTCAGCGGACGACGGCTGTGGTGGCTGGGTCACCAGGTCGTCGTCGGTCGCATCGAGTGCGTCGCCGAGGGGGGCGATGGCTTGGCGTTGGAGGCGGAGACGGACGTGGGCGTAGACGCCGGCGGTGACCCCAATGTGGGCGTGACCCAACAGCTCCTTGATCACGACGAGGTCGACGCCTTGCTCCAGAAGCAGCGTCGCAGTCGAGTGCCGGAGGTCGTGAAAGCGGATGAGCCGGAGCCCGGCCCGGTTGAGGAAGCTGCGGAAGTGCCGCGTGAGGTTGGCGGGGTCGAGAGGCCGACCAGCCGGTGTGGTGAAGACGAGGCCACTGTCCTGCCAGGCCGACCCTGCGGCCTCGCGCTCCTTGGCCTGTCGCTCCTCGTGCTCTTTGAGAGAGCGAACACATTCGGTCGGGAGGGCGATACGGCGTTCGGACGCCCTGGTCTTGGTGGGTAGATGTGTAAGACCGTCGGTGCGGGTGCGCTGGAGGGAGCGTTGGACGCTGGCGGTCCCTGTGCGGAGGTCGAGGTCTTCCCGGCGCAGGCCGAGGAGTTCGCCCTTGCGGAGTCCGGTGTGCAGAGCGAGCTCGAACAGCGGCTGCAACCGGTGGCCGCTCGTCGTGGCCAGGAACGTGCGGGCTTCGTCGGCGGTGAGGGGTTCGAAGCGGCGGGGTCGGGGTGTGCTGGTGCGGGCGTTGCGGGCGACGTTGCGCGGGATCTCGGCGTCCTGGAGACAGGTCGGACGGCCGTCCTAAAGGTCGGGGCGATCGCCTGGCGCGGACCCGCACGGGGCGACCCGGTTGTTCGGCCGGGCCCGCGCGTCTGCGTTCATGAGAGTGGGGCCCACCGGAGAAGTCCGGTGGGCCCCACTCTGGGTTGCCGCTGCGGTCAGATGCCGCGCTGCGTCTGGTAGTAGCCGCCGACCTGCTCGTGGTAGCCGGCGTCGCCGACGTGCTTGTCCTTGTCGAACTCCGGGGAGTTCTTGATCTGGTCCTTGGTGAGGGCCACGTGGATCTTGTGCTCGTCCAGGTCCACCGACTTCACGGTGCCGGCCGGGAGCAGGACGTGCTTGCCGAAGATCCATACGCCGGTGTCGACGACGAGGTAGGAGGAGTCGACGTCGTCCGAGTGCTTGTCGACCTTGCCGATGCTTCCGTCGGTAGCCTCGACCTTGAATCCGGTCAGGTCGGTGCCCGCGGTGTAGCCGGTGGTCGGCTGGTAGCCCCAGATGTTGTCACTCATAAAGTACGGCTCCCTCATCGAATTTCGTTGCCGTCCACAGTCGTACGGTGGAGGCTTTTCAGGTGTCATCGAATTCGGTGACGTTCCTTCAATACGCCGAGTTCCCCGGGTTCTTGACCTCACACATGCGAGTTCTTGACCTCGTGCGCGCGGGCCGCGAAAAAGAGACGATGACCGGGGACGGCGTGTTGGAGGGCCATGGTTCCTGGCGTCACGACCGCCCCCGGCCACCGCCCTCCCGGTACCCCGAAACGGAACAATCACCCACATCGCCCGGCAGCTTCCGTGAGCGGACATGGGTGGGGCCCGGCGCCGAAGCGCCGGGCCCCACCCATGTCGGCAGTGCTGTTCAGCCCGTCTACCAGCGGTACCAGCGGCCACGCTTGCCGCCGCTTGCCGTCGGGCGGATCACGAAGCCCAGGACCCACACGATCAGCACGATCACGGCGATCCACCACAGGGCCTTGAGTGCGAAACCGGCACCGAAGAGGATCAGGGCGAGCAGAAGAACAAGAAGAATAGGAACCATAGTTATCAACCTCCGGACCATCGTGTGCCCCGGGCGTCGATCTCCATGCCTGCCGGTCTTATTTATCTTTTAAGGCGGGTGGCGGGTGGCGGGTGGCGGGTGGCGGGCGGCAGGTGGTGGATGGGGATAGCGTGCGGGGCTTCGGGGGCGCCAACTCGTGCGTTTCCGTTTCGGGTGGGCCCGCGGTATCCGCCCTTCCCGGTGGGCCCGCGGTATCCGCCCCACGCGGCCCGGCCCGGCGCGTGCATCACCCTCGTAACAAAGTGATCGGCTTCCTTGTGCGGGCCGCGTCCACCCCCGTGCAGTGGGCTGATGCACTTTTCGACAGCGGGCGGTTCGTTCTTCCGTCACCTGCGCGTGTGGCACGCCGTAGTGGCCTGCCTCGTCGTCGTGGCGGTGGTGGCGTTCCTCGTCCTTCTCCCGTCCGACGGTGTGCCCTCGGTGCCCAACAGCCCCTGCCGTCCCGTCGATTCGGCGCGCGGGGACCGACCCCCGACCCCCGATCTCGACGGGGACGGCTTCGCCGACCTGGTGTACGAGATCGCCGACACGGAGAACTTCGACGTGATCGTCGTGCCCGGCTCCGCGCACGGTCCGGACCACGACCGCGCGACCGTCCTCAGCCGCGACGACCTCGGTGTGCCGGACGACGTCCAGACGGGCGACGACCCGTGGCAGCCCACGGTCGCCGACCTGGACGGGGACGGTCACGCCGATCTCGTGGTCAGCGGCGCGGCCCAGATCCTGTGGGGAGGCTCCAAGGGCCCGCGGGCCGGCGGGGGGCACGGGCGCGTCCCCCTGCCGGGCAGCGGATACAGCACCGCCCCGATCGCCGGCGACTTCGACGGGGACGGCCACACCGACCTCGCGGCCTTCAGGTTCTCGAACGAGGACCAGGAACTGGTCGTCCTCGAAGGGCCGTTCAAGCGCTCCGGCGCCCCCGCCCGGACCGTGGAGATCCCCAGCCCGGTCCACGAGGGCGCGTCACCCGTGCTGGTCGCGGGCGACGCGAACGGCGACCGGGCCACCGATCTCGCGCTCTACGGCTCTCCCTGGGACCCGCCTCTGCTGTTCACCGGCGGTGCCCGAACCGCCGGCGGACTGAGCGAGAAGCCCGAGCGGCTGCCGGAGGGTGAGAACGTCGTCTTCGGTGACTTCGACGGCGACGGACGCCAGGACGTGGCCGTCGGACGGAGCTTCGTCGACAGCGACGACGAGGTCGGCACCCCCCACCGCCGCGGCCACGTCGGCGTCCGCTACGGCAAGGAGCCGGGGAAGTGGGTCACCGTGGAGGGCGGCGACTTCAAGGAGGGCTTCGGCACCCGGCTCGCCGCCGGGGACTTCAACGGCGACGGCTGCGACGACTTGGCCGTACAGCTCACCAAGAAGAAGGAGACCGGGGACGCGCGGTTCGAGGTGCTGCGGGGTGGCTCCGAGCACGGGGTCGGGTCGAAGCCGTGGCGCTCGGTCAGGCGCTCCGCGCCGGGTGACGACGGTCCCGTCGACGGCACGCTCTTCGCCGTCCAGGACTGGGACGGCGACGGCCGCGCGGAACTGGCCCTCTTCGGCGGGGACAGATGGTGGATCACCGACGGCACCGCCCGCGACGAGGCGTCCTTCCCGGCCGCCCCCGGCGAGGACCACGGCGCGTAAGCACACGCCCGTTGTCGTCGGTGACGGCGGGATCTTCGTGAAGCGGGCCGCCCCGCGCCACGTCTTTCGTGCCACGGGAGCGGGCGGAGCCGCCGAGGGCGGAGGTGGTGGTTGACGTCGTACGGCTGGGCCCTGTCCGTAACGCCCCCGGTCTACCGGACGTCTACGGCCAGCCCAGCCACCAGATGAACAGGCCGCTCAGCAGGACCAGGAGGAAGAGGGCGGCGTTGGTGCGGCGGTAGGCGACCAGGAGGGCGACGAACTCGCGGATCATGGCGCTCGGCCAGAAGTACGAGGCTGTCGGGGCGCCGATGACATGGCCCCGGACGCCGGTGCGGCGGGCGGTCACCGCGGCGCGGAACACGTGGTAGTTGTTCGTGACGATCACGCACCGGTAGTCCGGATTGGCCTTCTCCATCAGGGCCTTGCTGAACGTCAGGTTCTCGTCCGTGGTCGTCGAGCGGTCCTCGCGTTCGATCAGGTCGGCGGGAAAACCCTGGGCGATCAGATAGTCGGCCATCGCGTGGGACTCCGGCAGCTTCTCGTCGGGTCCCTGGCCGCCGGAGGTGATCAGTACCGGGCGCCGGCCCTTCCGTGACAGGCGGGCGTGCTCCCTGCGGGCCCGGTCGAGGCGGCCGGCCAGCAGCGGGGGCACGGTGGTTCCTCCGACCAGGCCCGAGCCGAGGACCACCACGTAGTCCGCCTGGCGCCGCAGGCGCAGACGCCCGTACAGCGCGCCGTAGCAGAGGAAACACAGGAACAGGAAGGCGACGTAGCCGGTGAGCGCGACGGCCGTCGCCGCCGCCACCACGAGCGTGTGCGTGTGCAGCACCAGCGCGGTGACCAGCAGGGCGAGCAGGCCGACCAGCGCGAGACCCGCTCCCAGGGACAGCAGGTTCGCCGGGCTCCTGCCCTCCTTGCGCACCATGGTGATCCCGTTGGCGATGAGGAACCACGCCAGGGTGACGATGCCGAGCGCCGCGAGGGTCAGCAGCGCGACGGCCAGGTCATGGCCCAACCGTGCCTTCTCGGAGGCCAGTTGCAGGAACAGCGCCACCGCCGCGAAGACGACGGACAGGCCCAGGAGGACCGCGTTGCTCACTCGGCGGCGGTCTCGCACCACACCTATGCAGAACAGGAAAAAGCAGACGAACGACGGTGCAAGGGCCAGCATGCGCACATGCTACGGGGCCGGCGTGGCGCGGGCCGACCGGCCACCCTGCCCTCGCCCTCGCCCCGCGCTGTCCCCGCCCCCCCGCCGCCGCCCCCGCCCCGCGCGCCTTACCGGAACCGGCCCACCCCGTGCCGCACGGCCCGCCCCGCCCGCGCACCGCACCCCCTCAGAACACCCGGATCGGGATCTCCGCCGGCTCGCTCAGCAGGCCCTTGATCTCGTCGTCCAGGCGGACCAGGGTGATCGACGCGCCCGCCATGTCGAGCGAGGTGCAGTACTCGCCCACGTAGCTGCGCCACACGTCGATGCCGCGTTCGGCGAGCTGCTTGTGGGCCAGGCCGTAGACCAGGTACAGCTCGCCGATGGGGGTGCCGCCGAGGCCGTTCGCCATCAGGGCCACCGAGTCGCCGGAGGTGAAGGGGAGGTCGTCCACGACGGCGTCGACCAGTTCGCCGACCATCGCCTTCGCCGGCTGGAGCTTCTCCCGCTCGCGGCCCGGCTCGCCGTGGATGCCCACGCCCATCTCGACCGCGTCGTCGGGGAGTTCGAAGAGCGGCGAGCCCTTCGCGGGCGGGGTGCACGCGGTGAGGGCCATGCCCATCGTGCGGGTGACGGAGTTGACCTTCTCGCCGATCGCGTAGATCTCGTCGAGATCCGCGCCCCGCTCGGCGGCGGCCCCGACCGCCTTCATCACGAAGAAGTTGCCGGCCACCCCGCGCCGGCCGACGGTGTACGTCGAGTCCTGCACGGCCACGTCGTCATCGATGAACAGGGTCCGTACGGTCACGCCGTCGGCCTGCGACAGCTCCTCGGCCATCTCGAAGGCCATCCGGTCCCCGGTGTAGTTGTTGACCAGCAGCAGGACGCCCTTGGGGGAGGCGACCCGCTTGACCGTCTCGTAGACGAAGTCGGCGGGCGGCGCCGCGAACACGTCGCCGGGACAGGCCGCGTCGAGCATGCCCTTGCCCACGGTCATCACATGCGCCGGCTCGTGACCGGAGCCGGAGCCCTGCACGATGGAGACCTTGTCCTCGCGCGGGGCGTCGGCGCGCATGATCAGGTTGTACTCGGGGACGTAGGTGAGCGTGTCGGGGTTGGCGAGCGCCAGTCCCTCCAGCATCTCGGCGACGTAGTCCTTCGGGTCGTTGACGAACTTCTTCATGGCGTGCTCCTCGTGATCTCGTCGCCCGGGTGCCGGGGGCGGTACGGGCGACGGTGCCGCCCAGGGTCAGTCGCGTGCCTCCCACTCGGCCGCCACGCGCTCCGCCATCACCGCGACCGCCACCGCGCCGGGGTCCGGCGAGCCGATGCTGCGCTCGCCGGTGTAGCTCTGCCGGCCGCGGCGGGCCCGCATCGGGGTCGTGGCGTCGGCGGCGGTACGAGCCGTCGTTGCCGCCAGTTCGGCCAACTCCACCGCCGTGGCGGGCGGTTGGCCCTCTGCCGTCCGCCGCTCCAGCGCGTCGGTCAGCGGGATGAGCGCGTCCAGCAGGGTCTTGTCGCCGAGGTCGGACTTGCCGCGTGCCTTGATCCCCTCGGCGGCGGCCCGCAGCATGGTGACCGCGTCCGAGGCGTCCAGTTCGTCGCGGTCCTTCACGGTCGTCGACGCCCGCAGGAAGGCCGTGCCCCACAGGGGTCCCGAGGTGCCGCCGACCCGCTTGGAGATCACCATGGCGACCTTCCTCAGGAACTCGGACGGTGTCTGCGCGTCGAGGGTGTCCCAGTCCGCGAGGACGATCTCGAAGCCGCGGGCGAGCGAGAAGCCGAAGTCGCCGTCGCCCGCGACGGCGTCCAGGTCACCGAAGGCCTTCTCGTTGTCGAGCGCGGTCCGGGCGATGGTCCGGACGACGAAGGCGAGGTCGTCGGCGGATGTCGATGGCGTGGTCATGACTCTCCTGACTCGACGGTGTCCCCGGCCGCGAGCAGGACGGCCAGGTCCGCCAGCTCCACCCAGGGGCCGGGGTGCACCCCGAGGGGATCGTTCAGTACCCGCGTGACGGTCTCCCGCGGCGGCGGGTCGCCGAGCGAGGTGACCACCAGGGAAGCGCCGGTGAAGTCCTCCTCGCCGGTGTACGCGCTCGTCGTGACGGCGCAGGCGAGCCCGGCGCCGAGGGCGGCGAGCATGCCGTTGCGGCTGTCCTCGATCGCGACGACCTCCGCCGGGTCGAGGCCGAGCCGGCGTACGGCGAACGCGTAGATGTCCGGGGCCGGCTTCTTGCGCTGCACCACGTCACCGGCGAACACCCCGAACCGGGAAGCCAGTTCGGGGCCCATGGCCAGCTCCAGGACGCTGCGGACGGACGCCTCGGCGGAAGTGGAGGCGACCGCGAGGGTCCAGCCCGCCGCGTATGCCGCCTCGGCGATCCGCCGCACTCCGGGGCGCGGCGGGATGGTGCCGGAGCGGATGATCCCGGTGTAGATCTCGGTCTTGCGCCGGTGCCAGCGGGCCACCTCCGCCTCCAGCGCGGCCGGGTCGGCGGGCAGACCCGCGGCGGCGACGAACTCGGGCGTCAGCAGCGTCTTCATGCGCTCCTTGCCGCCGCCGACCTTCACCTTCTCCGCGTACTCGGCGTCGCTCCAGCGCACCGGCAGCCCGAACTCCTCGAACGTCGCGTTGAAAGCGGGCAGATGCCCGTGGCGCTCGGTGTCGGCGAGGACACCGTCGCAGTCGTAGACCAGCGCGGGCACGGTGTCAGCCCACCCGGCCGGCGCTGCCGAACAGGGTCATCAGCGAGCCGGTCATGTCGATGACGTCCTGCCGCACCGACCTGAAGAGCGAGGGCGGGTCCCACTTCCGCCGCTCCGCCGCCGTCTCCAGGAAGGCCAGGCTGGACTGCATGAACTTCTCCTTGAGCGCGGTCGAGATGTTGACCTTCGCGCAGCCCCGGGAGATCAGGTCGTGGAACTGCTCGTCGGACAGCCCGCTCCCGCCGTGCAGCGCGATCGGCACCGGATGGGCCGCGACGATGTCGGACACCCGCTGGGCGTCGAGCACCGGGGCCTGCTTGTACGAGCCGTGGGCGTTGCCGATCGCGGGGGCGAAGACGTCGACGCCGGTCGTCCGCAGGAACTCCAGGGCGACCTCGAGGGACTGCTGCTCCGCCGCGGTGTCGCTGCCGACGCCGTCCTCCACGCCGGTGATCGACTCGATCTCGCCCTCGACGGCCGCCCCGTACGAGCGGGCCTCCGCGACGACCTCGACGGTCTGCCGCATGTTCTCCTCGACCGGCAGCTTCGAGGCGTCGAAGAGAACCGAGTTCCAGCCCCGCCGCAGGCACTCCGTGATGACCTCCCGCTCCGGACAGTGATCGAGGTGCAGCGCGACGGGCACGTCGATCCCGGCGGTCATGGCGGTCCACATCGCGTACAGGACGTCACCGCCGATCGACTTCACGGTCTTGACGGAGGTCTGGACGATCAGCGGCGAGCGCTTCTCCACGGCCGCGGCCAGCACTGCTTCCATCGTCAGGTCGTTGAACACGTTGATGGCCGGTACGGCGTAGCGTTCGGCGAACGGCCCGGAGAGGATCTCGGTCAGCGGTGCAACACCCACGACGCCTCCACGTTTACGGCCCCACCCCTCCATTCCACGCCCGTCGACGGCGCCCCGCCACTTTTGGTGTCCGTCACTTTGCGTCAGTTTTCCGACGCGTTTCGTTTCCGGTCAGTTTTGCGATCGTTCGCCATCGCGCGGTGACTGCTGTGATGATGTGGATCAGGGGAGCGGCCGGGGAGGCCGTGAGGTCACAGAGGTCCGGGGGGATCGATGAGCAGCAGTACGACGTCCAGCGGCACGGCGTCCAGCGGCACGGCGTCCGACAGCACCGCGCCCGACGACACGGCGTCCGACAGCACCGCGCCCGACAGCACCGCGCCCGACGACACGGCGTCCGCGCTGATACGGCTGAAGTCCGCGCAGAAGAGCGCCAAGGGCGTATCGCTGTACTCGCGGTTCGTGAACCGGCCGGTGGGCCGGTATCTCGCCGCCGGGGCGTACCGGATCGGGCTGACGCCCAATCATGTCACCCTGATCAGCGCGGTGTTCAGCTTCGCGGCGGTCGTGACGGCCGCCCTCGCCGCGCCCACCTGGGCCGCCGGTCTCGTGGTGTGGCTCGGGCTCGCCGTCGGCTTCGCCTTCGACTCGGCCGACGGGCAGCTCGCCCGGCTGCGCGGCGGCGGCAGCCCGGCGGGTGAATGGCTCGACCACGTGGTCGACTGCGCCAAGATCACCGCACTGCACACCGCCGTGCTGATCACCTTCTACCGGAACCCCGGCCACTTCGGGACCGGAGCCGATGCCTGGCTGCTGGTGCCGCTCGGTTTCCAGCTCGCCGCCGTCGTCACGTTCTTCGGCGGGCTGCTCACCGAGAAGCTCAAGCCCAAGGCGGTCCCGGGCGACCGGGCCGAGCCCTCCACGGTGCGCGCGGTGGCCCTGCTCCCGGTCGACCACGGGGTGTTCTGCCTGGTCTTCCTGCTGCTCGGCGGCGGCAGCGCCTTCCGGTGGGCCTACACGGCCCTCGCCGCCGCCGCCGCGCTCTTCCTGGCCGCTTTTCTCACCAAGTGGTTCCGGGAGCTGTCCGCAGTTCGTCGTTGAACCGGCTCCCGTCGAGGGCGTCGATGGCGCGCCGGAGCTGGGTGCTTGAGGTGTGCACGGTGTACGGGAAGTAGACGACGTCCACGCCCACCGCGGCGAAGTCCTGCTCCAGCCGCTCGCCCTTCGGGGTGTCCCGCCAGTCGTCGCCCTTGAACAGCACGTCGAAGCGGACTTGCTTCCACGTCTGGAGCTTGTCCGGCACGGTCTCCACGAAGGCGGCGTCGACGTACTTGATGCTCCGGACGATCTCCAGCCGCTCCACCAGCGGGATCATCGGCAGTCTGCCCTTGGCGTGTTCGGCCATCTCGTCGGAGACGACGCCGGCCACCAAGTAGTCACACTGGGCGCGTGCGTGACGCAGGATGTTCAGGTGCCCTATGTGGAAGAGATCGTAGGCGCCCGGTGCGTAGCCCACGCGGTACGGCTTGCTCGATGGCACAAGTGCCCCCCTTGTTCGTTTTCGGCCCCCAGGGCGCACCCCTTTCCGGGGGATGCGCGGACTTTGACGATAGCGTTCATGCATGGTGCAGGGTGGGTGAACAATTAGGGTGCGTCCTGGGTCACTTCCGACCGGCGCGGGGACCGGGGGGTCCCGTGGGGCACCGGGGGCCCGACAGGGCATCGGGGCCCGTGGGGCGCAATCACACAGGGGAGGCCGCCGAGGCGGCCGGGGGGAAGGTTTCTTCGCGTGACAGACACCCACGACGAGCGTCGTGACCGCAGCGGCACGGGGATCGCCGCTCCGGCGGGGTCCGTACCGGTGCAGCGCACCGACGAGCCGGACGTCAACAGCACGCCCGGCACGAAGAGCGGCGCCGCGCCGGACGCCGCCGGGCGGGCCGGCCGGGACGGTGAAGTCACCCCGTCCGGACGCCGGTTGCTGCTGGTCTCCACCAACTACGCGCCCGAGCACACCGGCATAGGCCCGTACGCCACCGGCATCGCCGAGCACTGGGCGCGCCACGGCCACGACACCCACGTCCTCGCCGGGCTCCCGCACTACCCGTCCTGGAGCCTCGACCCCGACTACCGCACGGTCTGGCGGGCCACCGAGCGCCGGGCCGGGGTCACCGTGCACCGCAGGCGGCACAGCGTGCCGCCGCGCCAGAGCGCCCTGCGCCGGGCCCTGTTCGAGAGTTCCATACTCGCGCACGGCATGGTCGCGCCGCCCCGCACCGGCCGCCTCGACGCCGTGCTCGCCCAACTGCCCAGCCTCGCCGGGGGCGTGCTCGGCGCCCGTATCGCCGCCCGGCACCGGGCCCCGTACGTCCCGGTCGTGCAGGACCTGATGGGGGCCGCCGCCGCGCAGTCCGGCATCCAGGGCGGGGGGCGCGCCGCCGAACTGGCCGAGCGCGCCGAGTCCTGGGTGCTGCGGCGGGCCACGCTGGTCGGTGTCATCCACGAGACCTTCCTCGAGCGGGTGAAGGCCATGGGCGTGGACCCCGGCCGCATCCGGCTTGTGCCCAACTGGTCGCACATACAGGCCCCTTCGGCGCCGCGTGAGCGTACCCGCGAGCGGCTCGGCTGGCGGCCGGAGCAGACCGTGGTCCTGCACTCCGGGAACATGGGCCTCAAGCAGGGGCTCGAGGTGCTGGTGGACGCCGCCCGCCGCGACCCGGCCGTACGGATCGTCCTGATGGGCGACGGCAACCAGCGCGAGCACCTCGCGGCCCTCGCCAGGGACCTGCCCAACCTGGAGTTCCTGCCGCCGGTGGACGACGCCGGCTTCCCGGACGTGCTGGCCGCCGCCGACGTCCTCGCCGTCACCCAGCGCGCCTCCGTCCTCGACATGAGCGTCCCCTCCAAGCTCACCTCCTACTTCGCCACCGGGCGCCCGGTCGTAGCCTCGGTCGCCGCCGAAGGGGGAACGGCCCGCGAAGTGCTGCGATCCGGTGCCGGAATGGTTGTGGAACCGGAGAATCCTGATCAGTTTCTCGCAGCGGTGCGTAGACTCGCCGAAGATCCGGAGATGGCGGACGAGTTGGGCGCGGCGGGTCCGCGCCACGTAGCGGCCCATCTGTCACGGGAGGCGGGTCTCGCGCGCATCGACGCGCTGATCGACGAGGCAATGGGGGGACTTGGAAGGTGAACGAGACACACGTTCCCGTCCGGGGGGAGGACGAGCCGGAGCAGTTGCGCGAGCAGTTCCGCCAACTGCTGCGCTACCGGTGGCTGATAGGCGGCGGCATCGGCATCGGACTGCTGTCCGGAGCCTGGCTCGGCGTCACCGGCGCCGACAGCTACGCCGCCACCACCGACATCGTGCTCCGCGCCCCCACCAGCGACCCCTTCGCGCCGACGCTCTCCAGCGACAAGGCGCTCAACATGGGGTCCGAGCGGCAGACGGCGCTCAGCCGCTCGGTCGCCGAAGGCGCCGCGAAAAGGCTCAAGATGGGCCCCGGCCAGGTGGACCAGCTCCAGCACGGGCTCCAGGTCACCAACCCGCCGCAGACCCTCGTGCTGCACTTCACGTACAACGCGTCCGACCCGAAGGAGGCGGCGCGCCGCGCCAACGCCCTCACCCGGTCGTACATCGAGATGCGCAAGGACCAGTGGGAGTCCGTCCGCGACTCGATGCTCAAGAGCCTGCAGGACCAGCTCAACCCGGTCGCCAAGCAGAACGACGAGCTGTCCCAGCGGATCAAGCAGCTCCCCGACGGCTCGGCCGCCGACTCCGCCTACGCCGTGCAGGCCAACCTGCTCAACCGCATCACCGACCTGCGCTCCAAGATCACCAGCCTGAAGGCGCTCGACATGACGCCGGCCAACGTGATCCGCAACGCCACGGTGCCCTCCTCGTCCGACGGCCCCGGACTGCCGCTGTCGCTCGGCCTCGGCGGCCTGGTCGGCGTCGGTCTCGGCCTGCTCGGCGCCTGGGTGCGGCTGGTCTTCGACCCGGCGCCCCGCTCGGCCGGCGACGTGGCCCGCGCGGTCCGCGGTCCCGTCCTCGGCGCGCTGCCGCGCGGCTCGGCGGGCACCCTGGTGGTCGGCCACACCGACTCCCGCGCCGCCGAGGAGTACCGCTCGATCGCCTTCCGCCTCGCCTACGACGAGCGGTTCGCCGACCGGCGCCGGCTGCTCGTCGTCGCCCCGCGCGGCTCCATGGAGTCGAGCGTGGCCGTCGCGGTCAACCTCGCGGCCTCCTTCGCCGAGACCGGCAAGAACGTGCTGCTGGTGGAGGCGGACCTGCGCACGCCGTCGCTCTCCGAGCGGCTCGACGTGACCTCCGCCTCCCGGCCGCGCTGGAGCCGCAGCGGCGAGCAGGCCGAGGGCGAGTGGCCCAGCCGGGGCCAACTCATGGTCGACGCGGGGGAGTCGGGCGCCTTCGGGCTGGTCCCGGGCGAGCGGGTGCGCAATGTGCCGCGCGCGCTGACCTCCGCCCGGACGACCCGGCTGATCGCCGAGGCCGACGACCCGGACGCCACCGTCGTGGTCGTCGCGCCTCCCGTCCTCGCCTACGCCGACGCCCTCGCGCTGGTCGACCGTGTCGACGGCGTGCTCATCGTCTGCGATCCGCGGACCGTGCACCGCTCCGACCTGACCCGTATCCGCGAGCTGATCGTCGGCGCGGGCGGCACCGTCCTCGGCGCGGTCACGCACAGCGACTCCCGGGGCCGCACGCCCGTCGTCCGCCGCGGCAGCGCGCGCCGGGCGCCCAAGAGCCAGCCGGCGCCCGCCCCCGAGCGCGTCAACACCCCCGAACCCGAGCGGCACTTCGACGGCGACGGCAGCGACACGGTCGCGCTGCGCACCGTCCGCTCGGGGGACCGGTGACCGCGCCCGAGGAACAGCCGCCGTCCGAGCAGCCGTCCGGCCCGCCGCGCACCCCGCGGCGGTCGGCGGCCGCCCTCGCCTCGGTGCTCGACCAGGCGGCGTCCAGCCTCACCAACATCGCCGTGCTGGTGATCGCCGCCCGCGTCTCCACCGCGCACGGCTTCGCCACCTTCTCGATGGTGTACCTCACCTTCACGGTGCTGCTCGGCCTCAACATGGCCTACGTCGGCCAGGCCGTGGTGCTGACCCGGGGCGACACCGCCACGACCGGCGCCGCGTGCCGCTCCGCGATCACCTTCACCGCGCTCGGCTCCGCCGCCGGCGGGCTGCTCCTCGCCGCCGTCGGCGCGATCACCGGTGCGGTGACGGGGAGTTGGGGCGGGCCCGGCGGAGCCTTCCTCGCCCTCGGACTCGTCCTGCCGCTCGTCCTCGTCCAGGACGGCCTGCGCTACGCCTTCTCCACCCTGCGCCGCCCCGCCCTCGCCCTGGCTGCCGACACCCTGCGCCTGGTGTGCGTGGTGCCCGCGCTGCTGCTCCAGCCCCGGCACGCCTCGCCCGGGCTCCTGGTGGCGGTGTGGGGCGTGTCGGCGCTTCCGGCGCTGCTGCTCGGCCTGCGGCTGCTGTGGCCCCATGTCCGGGGCGCGCGGGCCGACTTGCGGCCCTATGTGCGCCGGGGGCACCTCGGGCAGCGCTTCGTCGTGGAGTTCGCCGTCGGCAACGCCTCCAGCCAGCTCGCCGTACTGGGCCTCGGCCTGTTCGCCGCCCCGCTTGCGGTCGGCGCCCTGCGCGGCGCCACCACGCTCTTCGGGCCGCTCAACGTCCTGTTCAACTCCGTCAACGCCTTCGGGCCGCCCCTGCTGAACCGGCTCGGCGGCCGGCGCGCCACCACCCGCGCCGCGGCGCTGCTCGGCCTCCTGCTCAGCGCCGTCGGCCTCGGCTGGGGGCTCGTGCTGTACGCCCTTCCCGACCGGGCCGGACGCCAACTCCTCGGCGCCACCTGGCAGTCGGCGGCGGCTCTGCTGCCCGCGTCGGGCGCGCAGTACGCGGTGATGGGGCTCGGCACCTGCGCTCTGGTGACCCTGCGCGTGCTCAGCCCGCGCGCCACCCTGTCGGTGCAGGTGGTGTTCTCGCTGCTCTCGGTCGTCCTGATGCTCGCCGGCTATCTGCTGACCGGTTCGGCGCTCGGAGCGGCCTGGGGTCTGGCGGCGGGCTCCGCGCTGAAGGCCCTGGCGGCCTGGACCCGGGTCGCCCGCCTGCGGACCGAGGAAGCGGCCCCGGCGTCGGCGGCACCGACGGTTCCGGCGAGCTGAGGGGCGGCTTTGCCGCCGTCGCTCCCCGGCCGCGACCGAACTGAGTACGGAGCAGCGTGACGAGCTGGTGCAGCACCTCCTCGTCCGTCAGGCCCGCCGGACCCTGGCTGCCCGCCGAACCCGGCCGGTCAGGACACCCGCCGCCAGGGCACCCGCCGCCACGGCGCCCCCGTCAGGGCACCCCGGTCAGGGGCCTCGCAGCGCAGCACCGTCAGAGCACCCCCCACCCCCCCCTCGGGGTCGCCCCCTCAGCGCAGCCCCGTCGCCCGGTCCTGGCGGAACGTGGTGATCAGGGCGATGCAGAACATCGCGATGGCGACCCGGCCCGAGGCCTGGAGCAAGGGTCCCCGCAGCAGGATGAACGAGTAGCCGGCGACCAGGGGGACCACCAGGGCGATCAGGCTGCCCGGCCGGGAACTGCGCACCGCGCGGCGGGCGTAGCGCCGGTCAACCCGCGCCGCCGCGTAGCCCATCGCCACGAGCCCCGCCACCATGCCGGCCGGCCCGAAGTCGATCCACAGCTCGGCCCACACCGGCGAGGAGAGGTTCGTGTTGGTCGCGCCCATCCACTGGCCGACCATGACGCCGGTGTCCATCGGCTTGTCGGGCCACACCGAGCGGGGTACCGCGAAGAGCACCGAGCCGGCCAGTTGGGTGCCGAAGGTGTGGCCGCTGCCCGACCGGACGTAGGTGATGGTGTTGGCGAACATGCCGACCTGGTCGTAGTCCTTCAGGGCCAGCGGCTCCAGCGGTGAAGTCGTCTGTACGGGACGGTAGTTGGCGTCGTCGTAGCGGAAGCGGTCCGCGAACGGGAAGACCACCAGCGCCACGATCACCCCCAGGCTCAGCGCGATCCGGTAGAAGGCGGCGCTCACCGGGAAGACGGTGAACAGCAGCGAGAAGAGCACGGTGAGGAACCAGAAACGCGGGTTGGAGATCGGGTTGTTGACCACCGCGTTCAGCGCGGCCAGCGCACCCCAGACCGCGATGACCACCACCGAGCGGCGGGCCCTGCGCGAGGTCACCAGCCAGCGCGTGTACGCGAGCCAGGCGATCAGCGCGGGCACGGTGCCGAAGCCCCGCACGATGGCCTGCCCGGCCTGCGAGTCCGCCTGCGAGAGCCCGGCCTCCTGGACGCTGCTGATGATCTCCTGCCGGCTGGTGAAGAACACCGCGGGGCCGCCGAGTTTGACGACGAGCAGCGCCGAGCCGAGGAAGGCGACCAGGGTCAGCAGATACAGCCGGCGGCGGTGCACCAGCGCGGGCCGCAGCTTGTCCTCCCGCTTGCGCTCGGGCCGCTGCCGGGCCAGCAGGGTGCCGATGTCGAAGGCCACGCAGCCGATCAGGACGAGCGCGACCGCCTCCGTCAGATCGGTGCGCGCGCCCACCACCGGCGTCGGCGTCCGGCCGAGCACCGCCTGCGCGAGCGGCGCCACCCCCATCGCCATGTAGACGAACAGCCAGAACGAACCGGCGAGCAGCTTGCGCCGGCTGGAGAGGATCATCGTCGAGAGCCGGATGCCCGCGTACATGGTGAGCGCGAGCTGGAGCCACAGCGCCGAGTCGTGCAGGCCCGTGCCGGGCTGCACCAGTACCAGCAGCGGCAGGAACACCGCGAAACCGAGGACGAGCGGCACCGACAGCGCGCGGGAGAGGAGCGTGCGCGGCCGGAACGGCGGCACCGCCGCCTGCCAGCCCCGCTCCGCCGGCCCGGACGCACCGGCCGTGCCCGCCGTACCGGGCGCGTCGCTCGCGCCCGCCGTGCCGGACGCACCGGTCGTGCCGTGGTCCGTCTGCTGCGTCATGGCGCCCCCGCCCCGAAGAGATCCCCGGCGGCAGTCTAACGAGCCCTGGCCTGCGGTGAACGGCCAGCTACTAGAGTGTGGCGAAGTAGCGTCCGGGGAGACGCTGTTGGGGGGATGGATCGATGCGTGATCTCCCGGCCTTCACACTGGCCGGATACGACAAGGGGCGCGGGATACTCGTCCAGGCGCTCTGGTTCGCGGTGATGAACACGCTGTTCATGGCGTGGTTCACCCCGGCCCGGGTCAGGACGGCCCTGCTGCGGGCCTTCGGCGCCGAGATCGGCACCGGCGTGCTCATCCGGCACCGGGTGCGCGTGCTGTGGCCGTGGAAGCTGACGGTCGGCGACCACACCTGGATCGGCGAGGGGGCCTGGATACTCAACCTGGAGCCGGTCACCCTCGGCGCCCATGTGTGCGTCTCGCAGGAGGCCATGCTGTGCACGGGCAGCCACGACCACCGCGCCGCCGACTTCCGCTACCGCAACGCGCCGATCACCGTCGACGACGGAGCCTGGGTCGCCGCCCGTGCCACCGTCCTCGCCGGGGTGAAGGTCGGCCGCTGCGCCGTCGTCGGCGCGGGCGCGGTCCTCCACAAGGACCTGCCCGAACTGACCCTGCACACCGCCGACAACCGGCGCCGGCCCGTCGAGGAGCCGGCGTGAGAGTGCTGCACGCGGTCACCCTGCACAGCCCGACCCACGCCTTCGGCGGCCCGGTCCGGGTCGCCCTCAACCTCTGCAAGGGGCTGCGGGAGCGCGGGCACGACGCCCGGCTCACCGCCCTCGCCGACGGCTTCGAGGGGCCCCTGCCCGACCAGGTGGAGGGTGTGCCCGCCCGCCTCCACCAGGCCCGCAGAATCCTGCCGTTGGGGTTCAGCGGACTGACCTCGCCGTCGCTGCTCGCGGGCGCCCACCGCCTCGTACGGCAGGCCGACGTCGTCCATGTGCACTTGGCGCGCGACCTGGTGACCCTGCCGGTGGCGCTCGCCGCGCTGCGCGCCGGGAAACCGCTGGTCCTCCAGACGCACGGCATGGTCGACCCGAGCGAGCGGCGCTCCGCGAAGCTCCTCGACGCGGTCGCCGTGCGGCGGGTGCTGCGCGGGGCCAGTGCCGTCCTGCACCTCACCACCCGTGAACTGCGGGACCTGGAGGCCGTGGTGGGCGGTACGGGCCTCGCCCGCGCCGTCCGCCTGGTGAACGGCGTGCCCGCCCAGCCCGAGGGACCCGCGCCCGAGGGGCCGCCGCGCATCCTGTACGCGGCCCGGCTCCAGGCCCGTAAACGGCCCGTCGACCTGGTGGACGCGGCGCCCGCGATCCTCGCCCGGCACCCCGACGCGACGTTCGTCGTCGCGGGCCCCGACGAGGGTGAACTCGCCGCCGTACAAAGGCGGATCGGCGAGCTGGGACTCGCGGAGCGGGTGAGCTGCCCCGGGCCGCTCGACGGCGCCCGGATGACCGAGGAGCTGCGCGCGGCGCATGTGTACGTCCTGCCGTCGGTGGACGAACCGTTCCCGATGTCGGTCCTGGAGGCGATGGCCGTCGGTACGCCCGTCGTGGTCACCGACTCCAACGGCCTGGCCCGTGACGTGGACCGGGCCGGCGCCGGCCGCGTGGTGAGCGGACCGGACGGCATCGCCCCGGCGGTGCTCGGCCTGCTGGACCCGGACGCCCGGCGCACCGCGTCGGCGGCGGCCCGCAAGCTCACCGCCGAGACGTTCGCCATGGACGCGGTCCTCGGCACCCTCCTCGACGTGTACGAGCGGGCGTAGAAACGCCGTTGAAGGGCGGCCGCAGTCCGGCTCCGCACCGGACCCCGACCGCCCTTCAACGGCCGACCGGACCGGGACGGCCGCGCTCGCTACGCGGGCAGCCAGGCGTAGCAGCCCGAGGAGACGAACGTACGGGTCCCGGAGGGCACCTTCGCCGTGATCTTCTTCGGGGCGTCCGGGCCCGGCCCCGAGGCCAGCACCTTGTCGCCCGCGCCCAGTGCCTTCCAGGTGCAGCCCTCGGCGCTGGTCAGCGCGCGATAGGTGCCCGGCGCGGGGTTCTTGCGGGTGCCGTCGGCGAACCCGGTCGCGGCCTTGTCCAGCAGCGGCTGCTGCTTCGGGCAGAGCTGGGCGATCGCGCCGTCGGCGGACGGCAGGTCCCCGGCGATGAGCGCGCCGATCGCCGCGTCCTTGTCGTGGGCGGCGGTGCGCTCGACCCGCTGGCAGGTCTCCTGGCCGACCTGGAGCACGGCGGCCGGGTCCATGTTCTTCGGCACCCGGCCGTGCAGGTACTTCTTCTCCTTGGCGGTGAAGGAACCGGTGGCCGGGGTGAGGTTCGCGTCGGGCAGGACCGGACCCTTGGAGGGGCTCGCCGACTCCTCGGGGGCCGGGCTCGCCTGGTCGTCCGGGACACCGGCCGCCTGGTCGTCGGAGATGCTCCGCGTCGGTTTCGCCGCCGCGTCGGAACCGTCGTCCGAGCTGCACCCGGAGAGCGCGAGCAGCGCGACGAGGGCGCCGACGGCGGCACCGCGCCGGAGGGACCGGAGAGTACGAGTGTGCATGGTGGCTCCTGCGGCCCGAGCGGGCCGGGTATGAAGGCGGGC